>NZ_JBFRKQ010000027.1:0-286878 GCF_041469505.1 Vibrio sp. 10N.286.49.E11 | reverse complement strand
GCGATGAACCAAAAAAAAGCGCCCAAGCTGGCTGATGCTTGAGCGCCTTTAGTAAACTGTATAGGGAGATTAGAAGTTGTAACCACCACCAATCATGAATACCCATGGGTCGATATCAACGTCTGTCGAGAACTGTTGACCATTAAACTTATATTTTGCTGTAGTGCCGATATCTGCATACCAAACCGATGCGTTCAAAAACCAATCTTCATTGATCATGTAGTCCATACCAATGTTTGCTGCCAAGCCCCAAGAGTCATCAAGAGATAAGTCGCTTAAACCTAGATCTTTCGCTCCTTGATTTAGTGACTCATCGAAGAATACAGTGTAGTTGATACCAGCACCTACGTAAGGGCGGAAGTCACTGTTTGCTTGGCCAAAGTAATACTGAACCATAAACGTTGGTGGTAGGTGTTTCGTATCAGCAATTTCACCTAGACCAGTTGCAGAAATGTTGTGAGAAAATGGGCTTGCCGCTAGTACTTCAAAGCTGATGTTATCTGTAAACATGTAGCCAAAAGTCAAACCAAGTTGAGTGTTTGAGTCTACAGAGAATTCTGTATTTGGATCATTCAACACAGCGCCACTACTATCGTTAGGAGATACCGTTGCTGCACCTGCACGGATGATGAAATCACCTTCTTTATGAGCAAGAACATTGGTTGACATAAGAGCCGCAATAACCGCAATACCACATACTGTTTTTTTCATTATAATTTCCTTTTGGGGGCTTAATCTTTGTTGGTGAATGAGTAATCATTTCTTATTTTGCGTGCAAGGTATCATAGAATAACCCTACTTTATTGATGGAAATCAATTTGTGAAAAGTTGTGATTATTTATGTAAATTTATATCGACCCGACCACTTTATTTCTTCATTTTATTGACAGTTTTGTAATGCAGCTTTTCCGTGCGTCATTTTGTTAACCCAATCCCTTCACTCTGTTCGGATCTTTTTTGGATCAAAATAGAGCAAGCCAATATCTCGCACGCATTATTTTGGTGCAGAACAACAAGAATCAATCTCGCCTCGTATAATATTCAATGAGTTACATTTGGCTTAGTGCTTGCAAGTCTATGTTCATAATCATAAATACATTGAGGTTCTGATCATGCAAGACACTCTAACAATCGTTCTGGCCGGCGGTGTTGGCTCTCGGCTTTCCCCTCTCACCGATAACCGTGCAAAACCTGCGGTACCCTTTGGTGGCAAATATCGAATCATCGATTTCACACTCGCGAACTGCTTACACTCTGGGCTACGCCAAATTTTGGTGCTGACTCAGTACAAATCTCACTCTTTGCAAAAACATTTAAGAGATGGTTGGTCGGTGCTTAACCCTGAGCTCGGCGAATACATCACCAATGTTCCTCCACAAATGCGAACCGGTGATAGCTGGTACAGCGGTACTGCCGATGCGATTTATCAAAACTTGTATCTACTTTCACGCAGTGAAGCCAAGCATGTGGTGGTGTTATCCGGTGACCATATCTATCGCATGGATTACGCACCAATGCTCAAGCAGCACAAAAAGAACGAGGCCGACCTAACTGTGGCGTGCATGGAGGTTTCGATTGACGAAGCCAAAGAGTTTGGTGTGATGGAGATAGATGAATCTCTAGAGATCAATAACTTTACCGAAAAGCCACGTTACCCTGCATGTGTACCTGGTAGGCCAACTCGAAGCATGGCTTCAATGGGTATTTACGTCTTTGATAAAGAAGTACTAACACAAGCGCTACTGGCGGACGCCGAAGATCCGAACTCAAGCCACGATTTTGGTAAAGATATCATTCCTAAATTGGTGTGCAACAACAGTGTTTACGCATACAAGTTTGGGGATGAAGAAGGCCGAGTGACCCAAGATGCGTACTGGAGAGATGTTGGTACTATCGACTCTTATTACCAATCCAACATGGACCTGTTAAAGCCAGCTTCGCCTATCGATTTATATCAACCTGATTGGGCGATTCGTACTTACGAACCGCAGCTGCCACCCGCACGAACCATTGCTTCAGTTGAAGGTAATCAAGGAATATTCATCAACTCGATGATAGCGAATGGCGTTGTAATTGAAGGCGGCTCGGCGCAAAACTCAATCTTCTTCCCGAAAGTGAAAGTCAGCAATGCCGCGATTGTGATTGATAGTATTCTGTTTGAAGATGTTGAGATTGGAAAAAATTGCCACATACAAAACTGCATCATCGACAAGAACGTTAAGGTGCCTGACGGAACCCAGATCGGTCTTGATGGCCTTGCCGATGCGAAACGCTTCCACATATCAAAACAAGGCGTGATTGTGGTGCCCTCTTCTTACCAATTTGAAGAGTAACCTTTAACGTTGGAATAGCTTTTCTTTAAACGAAAAAAGGCAGCGAATTCGCTGCCTTCTTATTTACTCACACAGCTTCAGTTAAGCCTTAACTGTCCATGTATTCGATTAAACAGAAACCTTAGAAAGGCCCTAACTCAATCATTTGAGCAATAACAACAGAAACCAAAGCGCCTACCGACCAGAACAAGAACAGTGGTAAGAAGAAACGAACCCACTTGGTGTAAGGTACTTTTGCTATAGCCAATACCGCCAACAAGCCACCATTGGTTGGGTAAATATAGTTAGAAATACCATCACCCAATTGAGAAGCCAGTGCCGCCACTTGACGAGTCACTTCACCAATATCTGCCAACGGAATAATGATTGGCATGGTGATCACCGCTTGGCCACTGCCCGATGGAATGAACAGGTTGATCGCAGCCTGCGAGAAGTAGATCCCTGCTGCTGCCACAAGTTTAGAGCTACCAGAAATGATCTGTGCAAGATAGAAGATAATAGAATCAACAATCTTCGCGTCTTCCATAATGGTTAGCACTGAACGAGCAAAAAAGATGATCAGTACCGCGATCAATACGTCGCTAACACCTTTGGTCCAATACTCACAGATCTTGTTCGGAGATAAACCCGCCACCAAACCCGGAATAATAGCCATCGCCACGAATGCACCCGCAATCTCGGTGAAGCCGAACCCCATCGTCAACGTGCCGAAGATCATGTATGCGAATACGCCCAAGAACGCGATGCCCGCAAGCTTTTCACGTGTGGTCAGTGTTTTCGCTTCAACATTTGATTCATAGTGGTAACCCGTGCCGTGTAACAAGCCTTTGGTCGGATCTTGCTTAACTTTGCGCGCGTAGTTAAGCACATACCATGCACCCGTTAACAACATGAACATACCAACAATAAAGCGGTACCACATGCCTGAATACATAGGCAGTTCAGCGATAGTGTGTGCAATACCCGTAAAGAATGGGTTAGCCAAAGCGGCCGCGAAACCGGCACAACTTGCCAGTAAAACAACGCCAAGTGCCGTAATCGCGTCATAGCCAAGCTTGATACAGATCGGGATCATCAAAGAGATGAAAATGACATCAAGTTCACGCATACCGGTGAAGGTAACGTTGAAGAAGATCGCCGTCATGATCACAGGCGCAATCACGTATAAGCCTTGCTTCTTTAGCTTAGTAGTTAGTGCAACAACGGATGCGTCTAACAGACCCATGTGTTTGATAATGCCAAAAGCACCACCCACAAATACCACAACGCCCATCACGCCAGAAGCGGATTTGAAGCCTTTAAAAAATGATTCGAAAAAAGAGGCTAATGTTGTTGGGTTGCTGGTCAATTGTGTGTAGCTGTCTGGGTCGATAACCGTGCGGCCATTCATGACCACTCGCTCGAATTCACCAGCAGGGATGAAGTAAGTTGCGATTGCAGCAACGATCACCATGATAACCAAAGAGAGAAACGGGTGGTTTACTTCTTTCTCTGTCGGCGCTGCGTTACCAGCTTGAGATGTAGGTACGGATGTAGATACCGTAGTCGTCATATAGACTCCTTATTTGTCAGCAACTAAGGTTCACTTAGCCGCCGATAGGGATTTTTGGAAAAACGAAACCCTTCACGCTGAACTAAGTTCGCGCTAATTTAGGCTGTTTCAAAAAGGCCTTTGATAGATGGTGCTCTCAAATGTACATAGTGAAGTAGTGAGTACTACTCTCTTTGCGTCCGAGCAAAATGCAGATGTTCAGCCAAGTCAGGCCAAACTGAATGAGGTCATTACAAGCAGGTAAACAGAAAAGTCTGTTTTGGTAATGCGTTTTTTATCAATTACAAAGACAAGCGGCGCATACTAGCACAACGAGTCATTAATTGTCAGAAAAGTGTGAGTTTCGTCATATTTTGGTGAGCAACAAAAAAGCGCCCACTAACTAAGCAAGGCGCTTTTCTGCAATCGAATCGAGTTACTTAGGTGCTAATTCGTAGTTTTCTTGCATCTCATGAGGGGCAATCCCGTACTCATAATCTGCTAAGTAGCCATCCTTATAGACCTTCATTCCCTTCTCATCCCAGCTCACTTTGATCATCGCTGTGTTGCCATCTTCACTGCCTAACAGCTCAAGCATTTCTGCATCAATCTTAATGGCTTTGATGGTTTTAATACACTTAAACGGCTTAAATTCAGTGGCCGAGAATACGATGCCCGAGCGATAACGCTTAAGCTTGAGTCCAATCGCAAAGATTCTCGATTGTTGCTCAAACTGCAACATATTGATCTAGGCTCAATTGATGAGTCTCGCATTTCAGAACTTGTGCGATTCAAAGTCGAAACGCCGGTTCGCTATGAAGGTGACATTAATTATTGGCGTCAGGGCGTCGAATTTCCTGTCGATCAACTGGCATCCAATAAAGAAGTCGATATTCGAGCACGCATTACCATACCCGAGTCTCAACTCACAGCAGGAGAGTTTCACTTCAATATGGAGTGGGCAGTTGAGTGTCTATAAATTAGTAACTTAAGCTGAGTTTTTAATCAAAGAAGAAAAAGTGAGTGAGCTGGAAAGAAAATCAATGGAGTGACAAGTTCGGAATTATAAAACCGATAAAGAGAGATTCACTGGAATTGAGCGCTACGTTAGAGCAAATTATCAAGGATGGAGTATTTTTGAACATGTCTCGAAAACACGAAACATAATATGCGATCAGTTATTCGGACTTTCAAGGGAGGAAGGAGAGATTATTTGATAACACTGAAGTCAATCACACATGTGTACTTTCTCTATTGGTTAATCTATCCGATGTTTGCTACGTTTAAATGACACAGTCATTGGAAAGGTATGATTTATGAAAATAAACGTTCAAACACATCACGTATCAATTAACGACGACTCACGTAAAGACATCGAAGGTAAATTCGAAAAGATATCTAACCATTTTCCATCACTGATTAGCTGCGACATCATCATTACAAAAGAACATGGTCAACATCAGGTTGAAGTATTCACCAACTACGAAGGTGTACGAGTAACAGCAAAATCGACAGACGATGTTATGTACCCAGCTATCGCTGCAGCACTTAAGAAACTTGAAGCGGGCCTAAGTAACCGTAAGGGACAATTGAAAGCAGACCTACACGAGAAACCAACAAGCACGAAGCCAGAGATTGCTTCGGACATCATCCAAGAGATGAAATTGGTATAAATCGATAAGTAGTTAAAGCGAAATAACGAATAGACACTTATTAAGAATTTCAAAGCCAGCATACATTGCTGGCTTTTTCGATCTTAAAGCCAAGCAAACCTTCGCTTCTTTACCGTCCCTCGAATTCAGCTCAACCCCACATCATTATTAACGCCCTTAAGTTCTTAGCAGCTATAACAATCACTTGTGGGATTTGATACAGTTATAAGCAGAAATTTAGACCACAACGGAATGTTTATTATGAAGAAAATCGCGTTGATACTTTTCCTTGCTACTCAATTAATGGCTTGTACCGAGGTTGGCAGTGAAGCTTGGTGTGCGGATATGAAAGAAAAGCCTAAAGGTGACTGGACGGCTAATGAAGCGGGCGATTTTGCTAAACACTGTATTTTCTAGGCGGGTTGTATTTAGCAATTCAGTACACCCCACTCAATGAAACAAGTGAGCAGTTGCAGTATGGTTTACTTATCTCTGTAAAACGGTACAAACAAAAAATCGCATAAGTTAACGCTTATGCGATTTTTGTATGAAGAGACACCTAGCTAATTTGTTAGGAACTAAAGAATAATCATTCCATCTCGATAAGTCAGTGCTGGCGCTACATCTTGGCCAAGTAAAACTGGGCCATCGAGGTCGACGATTTCAGATTGAACGGCGATAGGCAGAGCTGCACGCATCGCCAGCGATGTACCGAGCATACAACCCGACATCAGCGTAAATCCTAGCCTTTGAGCTTCTTCAGCAAGTACCAATGCTTCGGTCAAACCACCTGTTTTATCGAGCTTGATGTTGACCATTTCATATTTGCCTAACAAAGATGAAAGTTGCGAAGTGGTATGACAGCTTTCATCAGCACACAGTGGTATCGGGTGCTTGATGTGCGCCAATGAGGCATCGTGCTGTTGGGGTAACGGCTGCTCGATCATCGCAATATCAAATTCTACCAGTTGATTGAACAACTCTTCGAGATTCAATCCTGTCCACGCTTCATTCGCATCCAATACAATTTGAACATCTGCCGCAGCTTCTCGTACCGCGCGAACACGCTCTACCACCCGCTCGCCGTCAAGCTTCACTTTCAGAAGTTTCGCACCATTCGCGACATAGTCTCGAGCCTGAGTCGCCATGGCTTCTGGCGTGCCAATCGAGACTGTCATTGCAGTCACGATTTGAGCAGGCAACTCAAACAAGCTATTCGGAAACGTCTGGTCGTTCTGCTGAGCTTCAAAATCCCAAAGCGCACAATCGACCGCATTGCGCGCTGCCCCTCCGGTCAATAAAGACTGAAGATGATCTCTTAGCTCTGCCGGATCAGTAACGCCTCGTTCAAACATAGCTTCAAGTGCGCTAGACGCTTGTTGGATTTGCGCTAACACAGACTCCGATGACTCGCCGTATCGTGGGTAAGGCGTGCATTCGCCCTGAGCTCGTTTGCCACCATGTTCAATGTAAACACGAACAACGTGACACTCAGTTCGACTGCCACGAGAGATGCGAAAAGGCGTTTGCATCGCGATAATAATGGGTTCAGCTGTAATCTTCATAATTTCACTCGGTTGATGTTCACTTTAACAAATGGAAACGTAGAAATGATGAAGTCGTTAAAGTGAATGTCGCAAATGATCAGTAATGTGTTGTACACCAAAGCGCACTGGGTCCGTCACTGGCACTTGATAGAGTGTGGTCCATTCTTGGCACAATGTCTCAGCCTCTTCAATGCTAATCGCCGACGTGTTCAAGCAGATACCCACCAGCTTCGCGTCTGGATTAGTCAGTCGCGCCGCTTGCAAGTTGGCTTCAATCGTCTGTTCTATGCTTGGTAATTTAGCATGAGGAAGGTTACGAATATGTGGCCGCCCAACTTCATGACACAGCACTAAGGCATCAGCTTGTGCGCCATGTAAAAGACCCAAACTCACGCCTGCAAACGAAGGGTTGAACAAAGAGCCTTGCCCTTCAATGATGTCCCAATCGTGGTCGGTAAAATCAGGGCTAATCGCTTCAACTGCGCCAGAAATAAAATCCGCAACCACCGCATCAATCGAAATACCGCTGCCTTCAATCAAAATACCTGTCTGCCCTGTCGCTTTAAACTGAGCGGATGTTCCCGCTTGTTTAAGCGACTTTTCAATCGCTAATGCCGAGAACATTTTGCCTACTGAGCAATCAGTTCCGACAGTAAGCAGGCGCTTACCTTGACGAAGCTTACCGTTACCAACATTAAGAACACCGTCAAAATGGCGTACATCATGAAGCTTAGTCAATCCTTGTTGCTGCATGTCAGCAAGCGGTGAAAATTCACTCAATCGTTGGTGCATGCCAGATGCAATCTCATATCCCATTTCTGCAGCGGCCATAATGGTTGACTGCCAAGAATCAGGAATAACACCACCCGGATTTGCGGTACCAATCACTAGCGTCTTCGCGCCCTGCGCTTGCGCCTCTTGCAGGGTCATATCCGTTAAGCCCAGTGAAACGGTATCACCCGTTAAACGCAGTTGACCTAGGCAGATTTCTGGTCGCCATTGATGAATACCGCGAGCTGTTTTTGCAGCGAGTGGGTCAGTAACATCCCCAAGAAAAAGAAGGTAAGGTTGAGCGATCGACATGAGTATTCCTAATTAATAAGCCCTTGTATGGGTTTACTTTAATTAAGAACTTCGAAGCTGCCGAATGCCTATTTATGGCGAGCCTATAACCTTAAGTTATAGGGTGAGTATGGATTTTCAATGAAGCGATAAATTGCTTAACGGAAATCGACTGAGGGGTGTGCTCTGCGCAAAGCATCGATACCGAAAATTGGATGTCTGGTTGAAGCGGCAACACACAGACCGCATCGTCATTTTGATATTGCTCTGCCGTCCACGGATCAACAATCGCAAACCCCGCTTGGTGCTTGACCAGTTCCGCAGCGGCGCTATACCCACGTACAGATATCGGGTGGTGATAATGCTGCTCACGTGCAATAAGGCGTTGATGTAACAGGAGGCCTAATGGATCGCGGCTATCGAGCCCGATGATTGGCAGCGGATAATTGATCAGATCATCTAACGTTAATTCCGCGGGGAAATGATCAACCGTATTGGAAGGAACCAAAACCTTTAGTGATTCGGTTAATAGCGTTTCACTTAATATCGCAGGCGGTGCTTCATCGCCAAACGCGATAGCAATATCAAGCTCATGCTTTAATAACCCAGCACACAGCTCATCACGGTTTGCAGTCAGCAACTCAAAAGAGAGCTCTTGTTCCCGAGACATTTGGGCTATTACCTGAGTTAGTAATTTAGTCGCCAGTATCGGCGGCGCACCAATGCGTAAATGCTGATGGCCTTGCTTCACTTTGTTGGTCAGAGATCGAAATTGCCCCAATTGCTGATACACCTTTTCCGCTTCTGGCAGTAAGGTTTTTGCCTCAACCGTTGGCACCAACCGCCCTTTAACTCGTTCGAATAAGCCAAACCCAAGTTGTTGCTCCGTGTGCGCCAAAATACGGGTCACGTTTGGTTGCGACACATGCAAGCTGCGCGCGGCTCCAGATACGGTTCCGGTCTGCATAATGGCGTAAAAGACTTCCAATTGTCTTAGGTTCACATTGATGTCCTTATGGTTCGCGAAACAAATCTAGGGTTTGGCTTTTCTTGTATTAGCTAAGCTGTTTATCGGTCTAGCTAGCGTTTTGCGTGAGTCTATTTTAGTAGCTCAGCTATCGTAGGTTGAAGTATCTCAGCCCAAGTTTGATAAGCCTTCGCATTCAAATGCAGATCATCACACGAGTACTTGTTCGACAACAGCTTATTAGGCGACAATACTGAATTCACATCTAAGAACGCAATGCCTTGCTGTGTACAGTACTCGCTTAGCTTGCTATTGAGCAGTTCAACCGACGGATTTAAACCTTGCAGTTTAGAGCCAACATAAAGCGTTGATTGCACCAATATGCGAATCTCATTTTCTTGCCACACCTTAAGCATATCAATGTAGTTCTGGTAGATATGGTCGACATCATAACCCTGAGCTAAATCGTTTATCCCTGCCATAAAACACACCAGCTTTGGCTTCACATTCAACGTGGTATCAATACGGCGCAACATGCCAGTTGTGGTGTCACCCGCTAAGCCACGGTTGACCATCGAAACATCGCGAAAGATATCCGCCCACGGGGCCCATTCGGTGATCGAATCACCAAACATGACTAGGTCTACACTTGGGGAAAAATGGCGATGGTTATCTGATGTCATGATGTAACGACTCATACTGTGGCCTCGTTGCTGAATCTCAGACTGAAGAGCGACTGCCTTGAGGATCTCGCTATCTGGCGTGGCGCTATCAAATTGAGCTAGCAATCCTTCGATATGAGGCTTAAAAGGGCTAAGACGAGTACTCAGTTGATGATGTTCTTTAAGGGAAGATAACCTCTCTAGTAATGCATACAAAGAGCGGTTTTGACCAACTTCTTGGAATAACTGATAGAGATCGAGGACAGAGTGTTGCTGTAGCGCGGCAAGTAATTGCTTGTCTTCCATGGTGTTATCTAACCCTTCAATTATCTGATGATGAACTCAAGATAATATCCGATTGCGTACGGGATAGATAACACTAGAAGCAGAGAATTACTTTTCTTTGATTAGCAGATGGTTACGGTTATCACGGCTTTTCTTAATCAGCTCGTTGCTCTCGTCCATTTCATCTGACTTAGCAAGGCGATCATAAAGCAGCACGTTAACTGTCGCAGCCAAGTTCATGCAGCCTACTGTTGGTACATAAACAACATGATCTGCTCTGTCGGCGACATCTTGAGAAATAGAACCGTCTTCAGGGCCAAAGATATAGATGGCATTTTCTGGGTGTTTAAAACGCGGCAGTGGTGTTGCACCCTCAGCGAGTTCTACACAAACAATTTTCGTTTCTGAATCAAGGTTATCCAAAAACGACTCGACACCCGTTAGTGGGATAGTACGCGCAGCACTCTTAGTATCGGTGTGGAATTTTGCGGCTTTTTCGTAGCGTTGCCCTGTGTATTTAACTTCGTCGACTTGGTAACAACCAGCCGCGCGCATAACAGCACCAACGTTTGTCGGGCTCTTTGGGTTAGTTAAACCAATAGTCACATGGCTTTTGTTCATGAATCTTTCTCACTTAACGAATAGACATAGCAGGGTGCTACAAAGCGTCGCATTCTACCAAAGCAGCGCCAAATTCAAAAGCATCGTAACAAACCGCTCTTTTTATCATTAAGCCCCTAGTTGCAAGGCTTCTAACGTCAAAAACCTAACCGCCATCATGTTTATAAAACAAAAACATTTCTGGATAACAATTCAACAACAAGTCCATTTACATTTTAAAACCACATTAATAATGTGTTGAAAATTGCATGAGATAATCACACAGGAAGCGTGACATGACCCTAACCATCAAAAACCGCCTTTATATTCTCTCTTTCATTCCGTTGCTACTAATGGCAATTGGCATGATGAGCGTGACGTATATGAAGAGCACCGAGCTAACCGCACAGCAAGTTGAATCGACGCGTAGCAATATGATGGCGATGAAAGAAAAGGAACTCAAAGCGTATCTACAAATGGCCTACTCTTCGATCAGCCCATTTTTGGATAGAGGTGCAACATTAGAAGAAGCCTTACCAACATTAAGAACACTCGAATATGGCGAATCTGGCTACATCTTTGGCTACGACTCTAAAGGCGTTCGAGTGGTTGTTGGACAAAACAACGATGGTATTGGTAACAACTACTACGACCTGCAAGACAAAAAAGGCAACTACCTGATTCGTGACTTGATCAAGAACTCAAAGCTTGGTGAATTCACCACCTACTACTTTCCAAAACTTGGTCAATCCGAAGCCCTACCGAAACTGAGCTACTCGATATTCGTTCCCCAGTGGGACTTGATGCTAGGTACAGGCTTCTATACTGACGACATCGATGCGGTCATCGCAGAGATGAAAGAGAGCTCAAATGCTGCGTTACAAAGCTCATTGACGGCCATCGCTATATTCTGTGGTTTGATTGCCCTAGTAGTTGCTGTGTTTGCCGTTGCCGTCAACCGTACCATCATGCAACCACTCGAGCAGTTTGATCGTTCAATCAGCGCATTCGCGAGTGGCGAAGCTGACTTAACCGCTCGAATGGAAACCTTCAAAGCGCCCGAGTTCACAAAACTCAGCGAGAACTTCAATGCCTTTGTGGCAAGCCTGCAAACCATCATTCGCAGCGTAAGTGATGTCGGTCAGCAAGTCGTAGCCGAGACATCTAGCATGTCTTCTCGTGCTGCGCAGGTCGACGAGATTGCTACAGGGCAACGTGAAGAGACAGAACAAGTTGCAACAGCGATGACTGAGATGACCACAACGGCGCAAGAGATCTCGAGCAACGCTAGCCAAGCGGCGGATTCCGCCAAGCTTGCAGAGGGCAATGCAAAAGAAGCGCAACAGATCGTAAACGCAGCTGCAGACTCGGTGGCAGGCCTAGCGAGCGAAGTATCAGAAGCGAACACCGTGGTGTCTCGTTTAGAAGGCGATGTACAAAACATCTCCTCTTCATTGGCGGTCATCCAAGACATTGCCGAGCAAACTAACCTACTTGCGTTGAATGCCGCGATTGAAGCTGCGCGGGCGGGCGAACAAGGGCGTGGGTTTGCTGTAGTAGCCGATGAGGTACGTAAGCTAGCAAGCCGTACTCAAGAGAGCACTGGCGACATTCATAAGATGATTGAGCAACTTAAAGCTGCCTCAGATGCTGCTGTGAAAGCGATGGATTCAAGTCAAAACCGAAGTGCGCAAACCGTGGAAGAAGCGAATGCCGCAGCCGAAGCACTGGCGAAGATCCAAGCGTCGATTGATACCATCATGGACATGAACTCGCTTATTGCGACAGCGACTGAACAGCAGAATATTGTCGGCCAAGAGATATCTCAACGCATCGTGGTGATTTCTGACCAAAGCTCACAATCGGCCGAACTCGCGAATCAAAACCGTACAGGTAGCCAAAACCTCAACAGTCGTGCAAATGAGCTGTATCACTTGGTAGATCGCTTCACCGTCTAATACATTTTCGGTCTAGTAAGCCGTAATCAAACGCTAATTAATCCTAAAACACGTCGGGCTTCAGAATCTCTATTCTGAAGCCCGTTTTTATCGGTGGAGGTTTTAAGCCATAAACTAATCCAATTGCTCAGAAAGGAAGTCCACCAGCAGACGAACTTTCGAAGATAAGTTACGGTTCTGAGGATAAAGCGCCCATATCCCTTCTTTGTCGTCTCTATAATCGGACAGCACCTCAACCAACTCACCAGAATCAAGGTCTTCACTCACGTAGTATTCAGGTAACTGCACCAAGCCAATGCTCTGCTTAGCTGCGTCTAACAAGGCTAAACCACTGTTGCACTTAATACGTCCGTTAACACGAACTGAGCGAGGGCGACCATTTTCTTTGAAACGCCAATGTTCAAATCCACCGACTAAACATTGGTGATTATTTAATTCTGATAATGTATGCGGTTCACCATAACGTTCAATATATTCAGGGCTTGCACATACATAAAGTTGGCGTTGAGAGAGCTTCTTTGCCACAAGGCTTGAGTCTTCTAATCGGCCAAGACGAATCGCCACATCAACACCCGAATCGATAAGATCGAGCTTTTGATTGGTCAGCATCAGCTCAAGCTCTACTTGCGGGTGAAGCTTTAAGAATTGATGGAGTATTGGAGAGAGTTGGCGCTCACCATAAGTCACAGGCGCGGTAACTTTCAGTAAGCCTTTTGGTGTGGATTGCATCTGCGTGACCGCAAGCTCAGCAATTTCTAAACCTTCGACCAACAACTTACATTGTTGGTAATAGAGTTGCCCAGCCTCTGTTAGAGACACCTTTCGAGTCGTTCGATTGAGCAGTTTCACTGCGAGTCGTTCTTCGAGGTTTGCCACCCTCCGACTGATTTGAGCCACCGACGTAGCGAGTTTCTGCGCCGCACCAGTAAAGCTTTCACGCTCTGCCACTGCAACAAACTCACTTACCCCTTCCCAATTGGCCATGCCTTTACCTTATGCTGAACTTTGGTTACCCATACAGTGTATTGAAGTTAGATATCAGTGTCACCTTGCTTGATTTGCGCTGGGCATAAATCTTCGGCACCTAAAGTCATTCCCTTACAGAACCATATTTTTGTCCTAACATTAATCTCATCCCCTATTGCTAGGGTGAGAATCTCTAAATCACCAGTACAACAAGGTAAGGTATCCCTATGAAGAAATTAATCATACTTGCATCAACTCTTGTACTCAGCACAACAGCGTTCGCAGCAACCAAAACAACGATTCAAGAAACAACGTTAAAATCTGACACATATGCTAGTGAAGCCGAAGCATACGATGCAGGCACCAACCTTATGGATGAGTTAAGCGAAAAAACACCTTTTGAGCTTTCAAGAGAACTGCCACAGTTCCAACAGACAACCAAATACGATTCGTTCAAGATTGATGATGCGAATATGGAAGTGAAAAAAATCACTAACATGAACGGCGACATCCATTACCAAGCGAACGTAAAAGTTGACTACCGTTACACATACAAAGACGGACGTAGCAGCTAACACTGAATGATTGATTTGGTCTAAAAACGGATCACCTAGTCAAAAGACTGATCACCTAGTCAAAAAGAAAGCCCGCACTCATAGAATGCGGGCTTTCTTGTCGTTCAACGCTAATTAATGGAATTCAAAATGAGCAACTATTATCAGCTCATATTCGTCTGTCTAATTTTGAAAATTACACTTCAAACTGAGACACAAGGCTATCAAGCGCTTCACACTGTTCGGCCAATGCCATACATGCATTTTCTGCGCTGCTCGCCATTTCGACCATTTGCATGGTGCTTTCAGCAATGCGTTGAACATTCTTATTCACTTCTTCAGACACTTGAGACTGTTGCGAAGCCGCCGTAGCGATTTGTGTGTTCATGTCATTCATCTTGCCGATTGAGTTGCGAATCTCACTCAATGAAGACGCCGCCGTTCCTGCCTGAACTATGGTTTTCTCGCCACTCACTTTGCTTTCAGTCATCACGCCAACCGCGTGTTTCGCGCCAACTTCTAAGCGTTCAATCATTGATTGGATTTCGCCTGTACTGTCTTGAGTTTTGCTCGCAAGCGCACGAACTTCATCAGCCACAACCGCAAAGCCACGACCTTGTTCACCCGCTCGTGCCGCTTCAATTGCCGCATTCAAAGCAAGTAGGTTGGTTTGTTCTGCAATACCTTTGATCACGCCAAGGATTGAGGCGATGTTCTTCACGTCTGTGTCCAGTTCTTGAACCACACCACCCGCGTTCTCGATATCTTGCGCAAGGCGTTCAATCGAAGTAACAGTTAAGCCAAGCGTAGTATCAGCCGATTCCACTTCATGGTTTGCAACGTTACTTGCGGTTGCTGCGTCTAATGCATTACCACTCACCACTTCACTGGTTGCTTGCATCTCATGAACCGCCGCCGCGACTACTTCACTTTCACGCTGTTGGTTCGATGAAAATTCAGCAACACTTTGCGTTAACGATTTAATGTTTTCCATCTCAGCGCGTACCGCATTCGATGTGAAGATCACTTGTTCGACAGTAACATGGATCTTGCCAACAAACTGGTTGAAAGCGGAACTCAAACGAGCAATCTCATCATTACCTTCGACCTTCATACGTTGAGATAAGTTACCGTCGCCTGATGCGATCTCATTCATCGCTTTTTCTACGTTCTGGATTGGCTGAACAATAAAGCGATTCGATAACCACATCGCGAAAAGTGCAGCGAAAACAGCAACCGCCATACCCACTTCTATGATCAACTTACTTGATTCAATAGAGTCATCGGCTTGTTGACGAAGCTCTTTCTGCTTCAGTTCGATCAGAGTTCGAATATCGCGTAGTTGAGTACGAATGATCGCAAACTCAGCATCGAGCGCTGACGAGTAATCAATATTGTATTGGTCTGCGTTTGCTGGATCAGCGAACATTGGCTCGTGCAGTGCCACCCACTTGCTCATCGCGTTAACGAGCTTTGATAACTCGCCACGTGAAGATGGATCCAACACACCCGCTTGATACAAGGTTTCGACACTTTGAAAACGAGGAACCGCTTTGTAAGCGTTGTCTTTAAATTCAAACTTTTGGTACTCGATCGCCGCTTGGTCTTTAGCAAGCAACAGACCTTGTGCCGAAGCGATAATTTGGTAGATATCTCGGTAGCCATCTTCTAGGTTGTCTAGCACTGGCTGAACCACATTATTGAGCTCGTTATTAATCGCAGCTTGAGCATTTGATCTGATAACGTTGAGCACAGTAACGGTAGAAAAAACAATCACAATCACCAACAGCGGGATCGCGATTTTACTCTTAATCGAAAGATTATTGATATTCATTGGGATTAATAACCACACTTCAAATAGGGATGCGCGCGCAATATACAGCACACATATGAAATCCCGCTAAGCTTTTGTGAGCTTCATCTCATAGCAAACGATACCGTAAATTCGTGTGATGTTTTTTCAATCAAAGGTTCACTTTCGGCGACTAAAATACACTCTGATTTAGACTTATTTGCTGCTGATACGCGCAAATACTGGAGAAGTGTTAGAAATAACACCATAATGTAGGGCTCTAAAATAAGTAGGTAAGAACATGAAAATTTGTGGTGTTGAAATCAAAGGTAACGATGCAGTCATCTGTCTTCTTTCTCTGTCAGACGGCGTATTTAACATTCCTGATTGCCGAGTTTCTAAGGTTGCGATTAGCGACGCAAACGACACACAGAATATGAAAGACTTTCAATTCTCTTTTGCAAAGTTAATGGAAGATTACCAAGTAGAAAAAGTTGTAATTCGCCAACGTCAGACTAAAGGCAAATTTGCTGGCGGTGGCTTCGGCTTCAAACTAGAAGCAGCAATTCAGTTGATCGACGGCCTAGACGTAACCGTTGTATCACCTGCTGACATCAAGGAGAGCCTTAAGCGCAACCCTCTTATGATGAAGTTCAAAGAAACTGGCCTTAAGCAATACCAAGAAGCACCGTTTACAACGGCTTACGCTTGCTTGATGAAACGCTAATCAAAAGTCGCTAGCCAATATTTTATATAGAAAGAGCCTGAATATTCAGGCTCTTTTTTGTTTCTAGTCATCGATTTTTAGTAGGATGAGTTTGGTATACAAACTACCGCTCTAACACTGTTCGCCTACGAGCCTTAATTAACTCAGGCTTTTTCACCACCAAATAAACCGCCGCAGCAGACAAGGCAAAGCCCATCGCGCCATACATGTCGAACGACTCACCGAAAATAAGCCACGCTTGGATTGCTGTCGTCGGTGGCACCAAGTAAAAGACCGAAGCCACACTTGAAGATGCACCGTGCTCTACCATGTAAAGCAACAATAGGATGGCAACACAAGACAGAACGACCACCAGCCAAATTAGAGTCAACGTGAATTCTATCGTCCAGTTTACTTGCATAGTTTCGTAACGCATTGCGAACGGCAGAAACAACGCGGCAGAAGCCAAATATTGCACCATCGCACCGCCGACCATATCTGTCCCCTGACAGAAGCGCTTCTGATACAAAGTGCCGCAGGTAATACCCACCAAAGAAACCAAGCACAATAACGTTGCCAAGCCTTTTTGGTCGTCTGACTGCCATTCAATATTGCCCATCAACACCAAACTAATACCCGCAAAACCAAGCGCTAACCCCAACCACTGTGCAAAATTAAAACGCTGCGAAGTACAGCTGATCATAATCAATGCGGTAAGAATCGGTTGTAAGCCAACAAGTAGAGAACTCAACCCGGCGGGCATACCTATATCAATCGCCAGATAGGTGCCACCAAGATAGAAACCATGAATCAAGATGCCAACCACACTTGCGTGGAAGAATGCTCGACCACGAGGAATACGACGCTTAAGGATTGCAATCAAAACCAAGAACAGCGCCACGTTGGCTACCATCCTCAATGAAAGTAATGTTGCGGGTTCGGCATATTCAACACCAAGACGTGCGCCGACAAAACCTGACGACCACAATATTACAAACACAAACGGAATCATTTTAATCAGCATTACAAACCTCTGGTCAACTCTTCATCAATGCTGTTACCTTAGTTGGGTACAGATAACTAATAAAGATACAGATATAACACTTTAAATGGTTACAGATTGAGAGTGTGCAACGAGGGAGAAACACGTGGAAGCAGAACTCAGCGGCAATAAATACCTTGCTACCGAACAACATATTAAGGCTCAGATCGATAAAGGACTCTTTCATCCAGACGATCGTCTTCCCTCAATCCGTCAACTAAGCGAACAGCTTGGCGTGAGCAAGAACACCGTGATTCGCGCCTACCAAGAACTGGAAGCGACAGGCTGGGTATATTCAGTACCTAAATCTGGCTATCGCGTAAAAGCACCGAACACCACCAGCTGGGATGCATCAAGCCAACCTCAAAAAGTCGATCTGTTGTCTGTCACCAAATCGGTACTCTCTCGTCCAAAAGGTCGCCTGAAGTTGCTGGCAGGCTCAGCACACCCGAACATCAATAACCCTGCGATTCGTAGCTTGTACGCCGAAATCGGTCGGCATAGCCGTTTGCAAACTCAGCTTCCCGGTTATTACCAACTGCCTCCTGGAGATGAGCAGTTAGTAAAGCAATTGTTAAAGATCACCCATGATCTTGGTGTGCCTGCGGGATCGAAAGAGATTGCGATTACTCATGGTGCTCAACAGGCGATCAGCCTGGCTCTGCGTGCGCTCACCAAGCCCGGCGACATAGTGGCCGTCGAGTCACCATGTTACTTCGGTAATCTACTTTTACTTGAGTCGCTTAGCTTGCAAGCCCTTGAGATTCCAAGCAGTGTTAGCCACGGTATTGATATTCCATCACTACAGAGCGCGTTAGACAAATGGGAAGTGAAAACCTTACTGCTAACGCCAAACTTTACCAATCCGACAGGCTCTAGAATGCCTCTTGCTAATCGAAAAGCCTTGTTGGAGATAACCGGATCTTTGCCTATTATCGAAGATGATGTTTTCGGCAGCTTAGCGTTTGACGCACCAATTGCCAGCCTCAAAGAGCTTGATGATCAAGATAGAGTTATCTACGTCAACTCATTGTCTAAAACCTTAGACTCACGCTTGCGAGTCGGCTGGCTACTATCCGGTCGTTACCAGCCTTTGATCGAAAAGTACCTCTTGTGCGACAACATGGGGAGTTCCAACCTAATGCAATCGGCAGTGGGGCAGTTCCTCACCACAGGCAAATACCGCAGTCACCTTTCGAAAATGAAACGGCTTTACCAAACCAATCAAAAGCAATTCCAAAGCCTTTTAATTCAAGCATTGGATAGTCACCCTCACCTTGTCGAGCGCTACCACTTATCAAGACCTGAAGGCTCTTTTTTAAACTGGATAACACTGCCTGAGTCAGTCGATAGCTACGCGGTCTATCAAGACTGTTTAAAGCATAAGTTGGGGATTTTACCCGGCACAGTGTTTGGGACGAATGACCAATATAAACATTGCCTTCGCTTCACTGTCGCCAATATTGAAGAGAGCAAAGAGTGGAAAGAAGGGGTAGTGACACTAGCGAAGATAATCGCTAAGCACGTGCGTTAGGTTACCTTTCTAATTACCATTTAGACCAAAACAACAAAGCCCCATTCAACTGAGTGGGGCTTTCATCATTATCATATCTTGAGTTGCTTAAATACGATGGTTAGTTAAATACGATTACCCTTGCCAAGCGAACTGTTCAAAAACTTTGTCGACTGGCGTTTTAGCAACGTGGTTTACGTAATTACTGATCACTTTCTGAGACAGGCCAAGAATCACTTCTAGCACTTGTTGCTGACCGTAGCCCGCTTCGAAAAATGCTGCCATTTCACTTTCAGGCACATTGCCGCGGTTACGTACCATGCTCAGCGTAAAATCATGCAGGGCTTGCAGCTTTTCAGTGGGTAAATCTGTGCGATTACGCAGTGCTTCGGTGATTGCAGGATCAACCTTCATTGAATGTGCAATGCCAGTGTGTGCAGGAACGCAGTAGTGGCATTCGTGTTCAACGTTGATGGTTTGCCAAACAACCGTTAGCTCTTCAGCATCGAAAGATGAGTCACTAAACGCCTGATGAAGCTGAGTGTAAGCCTTAAGTGTGTTTGGAGATTCAGCCAACACACCAAACAAGCCCGGCACTCTGCCCATCTGCTTTTTAGCGCCCTCAAGAATAGGTTGGCTTTGCTCTGGCGCGGATTCTACTGAGTGAATTTTGAAGTTGCTCATTGCTCTATCCCTATCAATTTTCGGTTCTAAAGTTATTCAATCACGGAGCAATTAATGAATGTTCTCCGTTGGTGTAAAAACAATATAGATCAAACAAGAACGATCGTTCAAGTGTTATTTTGAACAGTTGTTCAATTTATACATTGAAGCCAGAAGAATGTCTTCGTTCATAACAAGAAAGCCCAACAGGCAAACACCTGATGGGCTTTCTCTTTTTCTCAATTTTTTTGCAAGCGGCTACCAATATTCTGCGTGGGCCAAGCCTTTAACACAGCTCGACTTGCCACTTGTTACTTTAATTTCACCACCAGTCAACGATTGAGCCAACCAACCGTGAGAGAAACTCAATTCAAAGGGCGCAGGGACTTGCTCAACGGTAATTTGCTCAAAGCCCACTTTTGAATAGTAGTTAGGATCACCGTACGTCACTGCAAGCTCAATACCCTGCTCTTTTAGGAGCTGCAAACCGGAGTTAATCAGGCGCTGACCAATACCACGCTTTTGCACCTGAGTGCTCACCGCGACTGGCGAAAGCAAATATGCCTTGGTTTCATCGTCAAATGAAAGCGACGTAAAGATAATCGAGCCTACAATCGTACTATCCGCATCCGACTCACTAGAATCGTCTTCAATTAGCTCATAAACATACTTCTTTTTAACTGAATTTTGCCAATTTCTAAATCATTCAATAATGGACGAACGTTAACTAAACGATAAATAAACTCACCGAGTGAATACTTAAATCAACCACACATATACACCAGAAATTCCTGCTTAAATTTTTTAGAAAAATTCAAAATTTATTAGAAATTAACCCCTAACTTTACTGAGTATTTTGTTAGTCTTGGAAACAATTATTTACAATCCAAACAAAATTTAATTGGATCGCTTGAGGTTGTTTTTCTTGAATATGAAATTATTCGGCAGTTCTTTGATTCTGTCAGGAACTGCATTAGGGGCTGGCATGCTCGCTATTCCCATGGTGTTGGCCCAATTTGGCTTCATGATCAGCTCAGTGCTGATGCTACTTATCTTTATCGGCACCACATACTCTGCACTCCTCCTGGCAGAAGCATGCACTAAAACTAAAGACAACAGTGGCATGAGCAGTGTTGCTTACCTCACTCTGGGCAGCAAAGGTAAACACTTTATCAATGCACTCTTTTACCTGTTGCTAGTATGCATGTTGATCGCTTATATCTTGGGTGTCGGTGACATCATTCATAAGCTACTGCTCGACGTTGGTGTCGATGTATCAGCATCCGTTGCGTATACCATTTTCAGCCTATTGATGGGTGCTATCGTCGTCTCGGGCAAGTCTTATATCGACAAACTGAATCGCGGGCTATTCATCTTGATGGTCGTGATGCTGTTTATCGTTATCGCGTCATTATTTAGCAACATTCGCCTTGATTACCTAACTCAAACCAGCCAATACACGGCCAACGACGTGGTGCAATACAGCGCGGTTATCTTTACCAGCTTTGCCTCTATGGTGGTGATCCCATCACTGGTGATCTACAACCGTGAAGCGACTCAAAAGCAGATCCGCAATATGATTCTGCTTGGCTCAGTGATTCCATTAATTTGCTACCTGACTTGGTTATTCGCGATTATCGGCAACCTCGGCACAGACGCGATCAGCCAGTTCCACAATATCTCTGAGTTGATCTCTGCGTTCAGCGGCCAATCTGCTTGGTTGAAAGTGGTGATCGCTCTGTTCTCTGCTCTGGCCTTGGTGACTTCTTTCCTCGGCGTGTCGATGGCGCTTTACGACCAAAACAAAGATGCGGTGACCAACAACAAAGCGTTGGCTTATGCGCTAACCTTCATCTTACCTTTGGTATTAGCTGAGCTGTTCGCTAGCCAGTTTGTAAGCATGCTGGACTATGCAGGTATGGTGCTGGTGTTCCTAGCTATCTGGGGCCCACTCACAATGGTAGTTAAGGTTCGCAGACCTGACTTCCCTCACCTACAAACCGAAGGCAGCTACACAGCAGCCGGTGGCGACACGGCATTAATGGCGACATTTGGTTTTGGTGCGTTGATTTTCGTGTCTTGGTTTATGGGGTAGATCCCCATTGAATGGCCTATCTGTTGCCATTTAGAAGACAGCAGATACAAATAGCCCGTTAGTCCTGCTATTAAAAGTAGAGACTAACGGGCATTTTACTTCTTATTGGAGTGCTTGCTAGTTAGCTCTTAAACGTACTCGCAATATCTTTCAATGAAGCTGCTAACTGAGCTTGTTCTTTGGCTGTTGCAGCTATTTGCGTTGCACCTGTCGTAGATTCTGTCGACTTCTGCTCTACTGCCATGACGTTTTGAGCAATATCTTGAGTCACTACCGCTTGCTCTTCGGTAGCGGTTGCGATCTGCTCAGTCATGCTAAAGATCTCGCTCACCGATGCTGAGATACCTTGTAAGGTGTGTTCCACCTCTTTTGAATCCTCAACCGCTTTAGACGACATCTTCTGACTGTTATCAATTACATTAAACGCGGTTTGCACATCAGACTGTAACGAGCTGATGAAACCTTCAATTTCAGCTGTCGACTGCTGAGTACGCTGTGCTAACGTGCGAACTTCATCAGCCACTACCGCAAATCCACGACCTTGCTCACCCGCTCTTGCCGCTTCAATTGCCGCGTTCAATGCTAACAAGTTAGTCTGTTCAGCGACGGACTTAATCACATCAATCACACTGTTGATGTTATTACTGCTCTCGTTTAAGTGCGTGATCTTTTCCGCTAGATCATTAATTTCAGATGCCAGTTTTTCGATAGAGTGGTAAGAGTTTTGAACCGTACTCAAACCTTCTTGAGACTGCTCATCGACCAGTTTAGCGGAACTTGCTGTCTGCTGAGTTTTAGCCGCCACCTCATTTACCGTTGCTGATAACTCTTCTGTCGCCGTCGCAACCAAGCCAATTTGGTCTTGTTGTTGCACTAGCGTGTTCGAATTGTAGTGACAGGTTTGTGAGGTTTCTTCAGCGGCTGAAGCTAAGGTCAGACTCGACTGAGACAGGTTGTCGATAACGTTTGAAAACTTCTCTAGCGTTTCGTTGAGTGCCGAAGAGATCTGTCCAAGCTCGCTGTTGCCAACGAACTTAGCGCGAACTGTTAAGTCGTTGTCATTACGAACCTTAGACAACATCACTGTAAGATCTTTTACTCTCATCGTCAGGTCGCTGATCGCCTTATAGCTCACGAAGGTCGCGAACAAGGTTATCAAAGCAAACAGACCAATACTCATCATCATCGCAGACTGCGCCTCTGACATTTTTTTCTCTGTCAGTGCGATAAGCGACTCTGCTAGGCGGTTTTCTGTTTTCTTTAGCTGAACAATACGAGCGGTAGATTGCGAGAACCAGTACACAGGATCAACATCAAAACCGCTCATCTTAGATTCAGCCAAACCACGAAGCTTTTCTACTTCTGCCACCGAACGATCATTCAATTGCTGTTCAAAGAAACGAGCGTTAGCTGGGTTACTCAATACCTCAAAGTTTGAGAAATAGGTATTTTGCTCAGTCACCAAAGAGATGAATTTAACCAACATGCCTGGGCCAAATTCATTTTTAGAGAAGGTATTATTTAGGACAGCACGCTCGATACCCGCTCGCTCTTTACCTTGTAAAAAGTTGTAGTAAGCGATGGTTTCAGTGGTGATGGCAGCATCAGAGCTAAGCTCAGCAATTAACGCCGATACGCTCAGCAGCTTTGCATTAAGTTGGGTGTAATAACCCAAAGCCTCAGACAGCGGAATCGATTGAGAATCGACCCGATTACGAATAGAAGTAATTTGATTTAGGCTTTGGCTTATTTCAGTGTTCAGCCGAGTGATCTGCGGTAAATCGATTTCAGCAGATTGCCAGTATTCGGTTTTCAGATTACGTCTATTATCTGCACTGGCTCTTTGTGCACGTAGTTCACTGACAAACTTAGTGCCCTGTGAGCCGATAAACCCAGCCGTCATTCCACGCTCTTTTTGTAACTCATGCACAAGTTCACTGTACACAACCGACAAACGGGTAAGTTGGTTTAATGAAGACAATTCACTGGTGGTTTCTACGCCTTTTGAAATCGCAGAAACGCTAAGCCATAGAAATCCCAAGATCGGTAAAATAAGCAAAGCGATGATTTTTTGCTTAAAAGACATATCGGTTAATTTCATTATCATTTCCCTAGCAGCTAACAAATCTTTTCAGTCATCTAACTCGCACACCCTTAATAAGATGCGCCTCAATTGTGACTGTATAATTATTCAACTTGATCAATGTGCGTCAATTACCGTGCTACACAGATCGCGATGCGATGAAGGTAACATTTAACCTTACAAAATTCATTGATTTACCGATAAAACTGTTAGCTAAGCGACCTAACGATACCCAAAACACATGCGACAACATTTTATTGACGTAAGCGACTGAAATATGACACATTTTAACTACCCAAAAGGGGTAGGCCTGCACCAATTATGTGCTCAGAGAAAACGATATATTCAGAACTAACTATAGATTCAACGCTCACCAGCGATTGATTCACAACTAATCAACTCCCTATTCTGCGCTGATTAACTGTCTATTCCTCGTTAACTAAATATGTATAATGCCGAATTATCAAAGTAGAGATTCGCAATAAATATGCGACAACAACTGAGAGATATTGTATGGATTGTCCCGCTTGCGAAGAACATATCGGTTGGGAATGGGTAGAAGAAGCGGCTATTGAACCCAATGAGGAATTCGATTGTCCAGAGTGCGAAGCAACATTGATGTACACCATCGATGAAGGCACCTACTACGGCGCTCAGCACAAGACCGTAGAAGTTATTGATGATTAAGATTATTTCCTGATGATCTGGATGTTTGATTAACTCTTTGATGTTCTAAGCCTGCGCAAAGCAGCTAAACACACCTTTACTAGAACGGGCGTTCAGCATAAAATATTGAACATATGTTCAGATTAATGAAGTAGATGTTATGGCTAAGACCGCTAAGTTCGATAGACAAGACGTAGTAGATAAAGCAACGAACCTGTATTGGGAAAAGGGCTTTCATGCGACTTCTATGCGCAACCTGCAAGACGTGATTGATATGCGTCCGGGCAGCATCTACGCGACGTTCGGCAGCAAAGAAGGTTTGTTTAAAGAGACGCTTGCTCGCTATACCGAACTTGGCATCCTGAATCTGAACCGCTTCCGCAGTGAAACAGACTCTCCAATCAAAGCGCTCGAAAGCTTCGTCAAACGTGCTGTGGTCGAATCAAAACAAAGTTCGCCAAATGGCATGTGTATGCTGGCAAAAACGGTAGCAGAACTGACTGATGAACACGCCGAATTATTAGAAGAAGCAAAGAAATCACTCAAAATCATGGAAGGTGAGTTCGCTAAGCTGATCGCAGAATCACAAGAATTGGGTGAGATAAGCAAAGAGCGTGAACCGACTCAGCTTGCTCGTCATGTTCAGGTTCAAATAGCAGGCCTGCGTACCTACGCCAAAACCTGTGACGATATCGATTTACTCAACTCAATGGTTGAAGACGTATTTAAGTACCACCCTTTTTAGCGTTTGACCTGACTGATTGGGCACAATACAAAAAGACTCCACTTTCGCCTTAACAGGTCTGAGCGGAGTCTTTTTAGTTTTGATCTAGTTAACTTTATAGATGATAAACTTTGCGGTTTAAAGAGTTACACCTTTCTCATGATCAACGCCTGAGCATTAAGCATTGCTTCCTTAGTACTGACATCCAAGGTTTTCACGTTCGCAAAGCGTTCAACTTCTTTAATCGCCACATCGTGAGCAAAGATCACCAACCTCGCCATTTCAATGTCTTTCTGGGTAATGCGATTACCTATTCCGTTGGCACCTTGGGTTTCGACTTTAATCCGAACCCCAAGATGATGCGCCGCCTTTTCTAAAGACTTCGCCGCTAAGAAAGTGTGGGCAACACCAGATGGACAAGAAGTGATCGCCAATACATCTGCTTGCCCTTCTTCCGTTACCGAACCACAGGTCAACTGATTAGAATTCACTTCACCTTCGACCACGTTCTTCTTCAGAAGAATCACGATCAGGGCTGTAGTTAGAGCCCCCGCTAGTGTGCCAACGATATAGCCAATCTTGCCATCAACCACTGGCAACACTATCCATCCACCCCATGGTGCATGGTTCACTACATGGAACATAAAGCCAACCACGTTACCGACAATGCCACCAGCAACCACAGCAGGCAGCACTCGCGCAGGGTCGGCGGCAGCAAAAGGAATCGCGCCTTCACTGATGCCAATCATGCCCATGATGCCCGCCGCTTTACCTGCTTCACGTTCGTCTCTTTTGAATTTCTTTGGCGATAAGAAAGTCGCCAATGCCATACCTAGCGGTGGCGTACAAATCGCTATCCCGACACCGCCCATCAACCATGGTTGAGTATTCACCTGAGTTTGGGCAAACAGCGTTGCTACTTTATTGATCGGGCCGCCCATATCAAAGGCCGTCATTGCACCTAAAATACTGCCCAATACCATTTTTCCGGAGCCTGCCATGCCCGTGAGCATTTGGTTCATCTCAAGCATTACTTGAGCTATCGGAGAGCCAATCACCCACATCACCGCACCACAGGTCACGAAGGTGCCGACTAATGGATAGATGAAGATAGAGCTCAGCGAGATCATGCTGTCTGGCAGTTTGATCTTCTTAAGTAGATTCACCACAAAACCAGCGAAGAAACCGACCACAATTGCACCGAGAAAGCCGGTATTGTATTGATTCACCGCAACCCAAGAACCAATCATACCGGGCGCTAAACCCGGTTTGTCGGCCATTGAATACGCGATGTAACCACCGAGCACCGCTGTAAACAGGGTTAACCCCGCGATGCCCATCTGTGCGATATCTGCTAACACACCGCTTTCAGGTACTGCACCATGACCCGACATCATCACCGACAAAGACAACAACACACCGCCCGCAACCACGAATGGGATCATGTGCGAAGTGCCATATAACAGGTGTTCTTTGAGTCTATTGAGAGATTGTGCCCAAGGACTGAGCGGCTCGACATACACTTCATGATGGCTAGAAGCGTAGCTGTCGAAGGAATCTGAATTGGCTTCGAGAAACAGCTCTTGAGCCTCTTCGACCGACTCGACTGCCTTTAATTTTGTAACAAAGCCATCTTCGATCAGTTTGGTCGAGATCTGAGCCAGTACCTCGATATGATGGTCGTCGTTGTTGTCTGGTGAAGCGAGCATAAAGAACACATCGGAGAGTTCACCGCCATCAGCACCATAATCAATGCCCGTTCGGCTAATGCCTACTGCGACAGCAGGTTTAGCTACGGCAGTGCTTTTCGCGTGTGGAATCGCAATGCCATCGTCAAAGCCTGTATTACCGATGGCTTCACGTTTCCAGATATCATCAAGGAATTCACGTTTATTGGAGAGCTTACCGGCACGGTCGAGCAGTTCAACAAGCTCTTCAAATACCGCCTGTTTTGAGTCTGCTTGTAGTTCCAAGCAGATAATCTCGGGCTCGATAATATTGGTGATATCCATATGTTGCTCTGCCTCGCCTGCATTCAGACTGAAGTAATTAGTGTCTGTTAACCTAGGAATAAGGTTAATAAGATGAAAAGATTAACGGTGTGAAGGCACTCAATATATAGGACGAAAGGTGCATTAACTGGATTATTGTAACCAAGAGCTCAGAGTGTGACTTTCACCTTGGAATAAAAAACGGCAATCCATAAAATCCCCAGAACCCATAAACATATCGTCCCTCCTCTATGCGAGCTTTCTATACTGAAGTTCCCATACAAGATAGCTTTTGCAAGGTAGCTTGTGAAAGGTAGCTTATGTAACGTAACAGGGACGAGATTAAGCCGAGAATAATAATGAGAATTGTAGCGGTAACTGCGTGCCCTACAGGCATTGCGCACACCTATATGGCAGCTGATGCTCTAAATAAAACAGCCCCTAAGTTCAACGTTTCAATCAAGGTTGAGACGCAAGGCGCTATGGGTATTGAAAACTTACTGACCGCCCAAGATATTACCCTCGCAGACAAAGTGTTGATCGTCTCTGATATCGACATCGAACAACCAAACCGATTTGACCCAGCTAAAACCTTACTCATTCCCATGGAAGAGGTATTGTTGAGTATCGATAAAGTCTTTATTAAGCATTGTCGAACTTAAACTTTTCATGAACGAATACCAGATCACCTTCTTCGTTAACGATCCTGCCGCGAACTCACATGTCACGCAGCCGCTGACTCGCTTAGCGAAGAAATTCAAAAGCAACATCCGCATTATCAACATCACTCAAAATCGAACCGCTGATCTCTCCAAATCCGTCGCGATGCTGCAAGTAGGTTTACTTCGTGGTGATTTGTGCCAGATAACCGCGGTCGGTATTGATGCGGAGCTTGCCTGTTTCGTTCTCAAAGATGTAATTGCTGAGCATTACGACATGGTTGGTTCGCAAGTGAACCATGAATTCTCTAGCGATTTAATCCAGCGAATGCCACAGATATGCCCGCCTTGTGACATCAAATGGCACCACGCTAAGGCGCAAACCCAACTGACCAAATTTGAGTGCTTAAAAGGGCTCGCTCACCTTGTTTACCCAGAGGATCCAGATGAACTGATTCTGGCATTTATTAAGCGAGAAGAACGCTCTTCAACCTGCGTGTCACCGGGTATCGCACTACCGCATGTAATGTTTGAATCGACCCAAGATCTCTCGATTGCGGTTATCGTTAGTGACGACCCAATTGACTGGGCATCACGTATCGGCGAAGTGCATGTGGCCATTGCTCTTGTTCTGCCAACCAAGCCACAGCGTGAGCACATTGTCGCGGCGACCAACCTAACTCGAAACCTGCTTCACGATCAGGTCAATGAACGTCTGCAAAAGACTCGAAGCAGTGTCGACCTACAAGCCTTGTTGATGTACATCTCGTCACGCCTTATCTAATTCATCTCTTCTGGTCAAACTCAAAGCATCCATTAATCCCCTGTTGTGACACCTATCCAATCGTTATAAGCTCATTTTCTCATACAATAAAAAACGGCTGAGCATTAGAGCTCAGCCGTTTTATGTTTAATTACTTGTTTAACTGGTTAGCTAACTTAAGCTGTTTTTTTCGCTTGTTTCGCATCCTCAACCGAGTCGTCTACAGCTTTCACCAACAGCAAACCAACTACGAATACGATACCGCCACACAGTACGAACATCATTCTTCCCCAGAATGGGTTCGGTAGAGCAAACATCGCCATCACTGCCACACCAGACACTGCGATCAGTGAGCCCAGCATGTGACGTTGTTTGTTGTCCAGTTTCTTCTGTGCTGTTGATTCAGAAACCAATGGTGTCGCAAGGTTGTTGAAGAAGGTATCAACATCTTTCTGACGAGACGCTTCTAGTGGTTTGTAGAACAATGTCGAAAGAACAAAGAAGCCGCCAGTAAACACTAGGTGCGCAATCAGACCTACTGCAACTTTCAAGTCAGACCATTCGCGGCCTGTTAGAGGCTCTAGGTTGAACAAGTTTTGTAGCATTTCAGCGGTAATCACGAAACCAACGATGTAAGACACAATCGCACCGACCACTAGCGTACCCCAACCTGCCCAGTCCGGAGTCTTCTTAAGGAAGAAGCCACAGAATGCTGGAATGGTCATTGGGAAGCCAATAAGTGCACCCACGTACATCATGGTGTCGAACAAGCTCAAGCCTTTTAGCGAATTGATAAACAGCGCGATAAGGATGATAGCTAGACCGAAGAAGGTAGACATCAACTTAGACACAATCATCAGCTCTTTCTCTGTCGCGTTTGGACGAAGAATCGGTTGATAGAAGTTGATTACAAAGATACCAGAGTTACGGTTTAAGCCTGAGTCCATAGAAGACATAGTTGCCGCAAACATCGCTGCGATTAGAAGCCCCACCATACCCGCTGGCATGTATTGCTCTACGAAGTAAAGGTAAGCGAAGTCGCCTGCTTTAGAGCCTGCGTCTGGGTAATGTGCTGCAAGGTCAACGCCTTGTCCTGCAACGAACCAAGGTGGCATGAACCAAATGATTGGACCGATCGTCATCAGAATACATGCCAACAGTGCCGCTTTCTTCGCGTTCTTTGAGTCTTTTGCCGCTAGGTAACGGTAAGAGTTCAACATGTTGTTGGTGATACTGAACTGTTTGAAGAAGATGAAGAATGCCCAAATTCCGAAGATGCTTACGTAGTTCAGATTGTTACCAGAAACGAATGATGCGCCTTCTGCTACAGGGAAATCGTTGATGATTTCAGTAACGCCACCACCTTGTACGATAGCCACTGCAGCACACGTTACGGTTACCGCCATGATAATAACCATCTGCATGAAGTCAGACGCGATAACCGCCCAAGAGCCGCCTGTCACCGACATAACAAGTACAACAAGACCAGTCAGAACGATGGTTGTCGTCATGTCGAAGCCAAAGATGCCCGATGCGATGATCGCCAAACCGTTCAGCCAGATACCTGCAGAAACAATACTGTTCGGCATGCCAGACCAAGTAAATACTTGTTCGTTGAAGCTACCAAAACGCATACGAATCGCGTCAATTGGCGTTACCACACGCAGTTGACGGAATTTCGGAGCGAAGTACAGGTAGTTCATCAGGTAACCAAATGCGTTCGCTAAGAAGATAACCGCGACAGCCATACCATCGGCATACGCTTTACCCGCTGCGCCAGTGAAGGTCCAAGCACTGAACTGTGTCATAAACGCAGTCGCGCCAACCATCCACCAAAGCATGTTACCGCCCCCGCGGAAATAATCACTGGTTGTACTGGTGAACGTTCTAAACATCCAACCTATTGCTATAAGGAAAAGGAAATAAATTCCTACGATCAGAGTATTGAGTTCCATGTATAAGTCTTCTTTATGATGAATATCTGAAGATCATATTATCTATAGAATTTTTAATTTGTAGTATTATAAGTCAAGGTTGTGATGGGGCGTATAAACCTGAATATTTGATTTCGAGACATGAATTACACGTTAGTAAACAAAGAATAAGCCGAAGCGAAGTAAGCATTTAAAATCAATAACTTAAAAACATTTAAATCAGTAAGCCGGACAATAATAACAAGATTTTATCGTCTCGATAAGTGGTTTTTAATTTACTTATCATCCATTAAATGCATCGCGTTAATACATCAACTCTCACACGTTTAATTCAATAAATAGGCAACGAAAAACAATAAGCAACTCGCAAAGCGAAGCCTTAATGTTATTAATTGGGTTTATTTAGTGAAACGGGATAAATAGAGAACGTGCCTAAAGATAGGTTTGGAAATAAGGTATAGAAATAAACAGCAGAGGAAAACACAAAGCAAATTGATCACCACAACACAGAGCTCACTGTGGTGATCTAGTCATACAAATTTCGGTCGTATAAGCTCTGGTCAAAAATGGCAATTTGAAGGGATATTAGATTGAACCACGATATTCAGTCGGGGTTCTTCCGGTGCGGTTTTTGAATACTCGGCAGAAGTAATTCACATCCTTAAAGCCACAACGTACCGACACTTCATTGAGCTTGAAATTGTATTTCTTGAGCATGAACTTGGCGCGGTCGATTCGCACACGTGTAATGTATTCAGCCAGCGTCATGTGGCCTTGTTGACGAAACATTCGCGACAAATGGTTGGATGAAATACTAAAGCGCAAAGCGATGCTGTCTCGCGTGATCTGGCGGTGGAAATTCTCTTGGATATAGATACAGATCCCTTGATACACATCCTGTACGCGGCTGTGAGACTTCTCGACAGGCGCATCCAGCATCGTCTTGCTGTATTGAAGCAACGCTTGCAGCAATAATTCATCCATCGGCTGCTTGTTGCTCTCGCGCGCTAACGAGCTGAGCGCCTCCAAAATATTATCAATCGCAAAGCCAGAGCGAGTCTGAATACTATGCTTTTGGATATCGTAGAAGCTCTCTTCCCCTTTGCGCTTGCTCACCAAGCTTAAACCAAGCTGACGACGCCCAAACAACATACTCAGTACCGAACAATCAGTATCCCAGTTCGGCTTGTTCCAACAGTTAGGCGGGATGAAAATCGCATCCCCTGCTTTCGCAACAACATTGGTGATCTTGCGATCATGACTCTCCATTTCATTAATATACTCACCGTCGAGCACCAGCTCTAAACGCGGAAAGTTCACCTGATAACTGAATGCTGAAGGCGTGTGAAAATCTCCCGCAAACCAGATGTTATGAAACGGTTCTCGCTCGTTTAATACCGACGAGATTAGGTCATGAAATATCATTGTTTCGAACTCTTATAAGCAGCAATAAGGCTACGGGAATAGATATACTCCTTAGTGAAACATAGCGCTATTGAGCAAAATCACAATTTGAGATCTAGGTTACAAAAATCCAGTAGTGGAAATAAATCTCCAGTCTAAGGCCAGATTTAGAACACTGTTATCATGATAGAAAAATCAATCTAAGCCCTTATCAATAAAAGCGTTATAACCTCATAAAAGCTGTCAACACTCCCCCAAACAGGCACTCCTAACCGATCAAAATCACACTCCATTTATAAGGCAACAATCATCCAGTAAATGCATTTTTTCTTCACTACAGAAGGCAAGCCGTAGATTCCAGAATACCCCTAACAAAATAAAAACAGAGTAGGGGTTCATTATGATCACGACATTGATCAACCAAAATTTGATTAAGCTTTCGCTTAGCGCTAATTCAAAAGAAGACGTATTTAAAGAGCTGATCGAGGTGCTGTACGCACAAGGTCGAATTTCAGACAAAGCACAGTTCCTTACCGACATTAAAGCTCGTGAAGAACAAGGTAATACCGGATTTGAAGAAGGTATTGCTCTGCCACACGCGAAAAGCGCTGCGGTCATCAAACCCGCGGTTGTTATCGGTGTCCATCAACAGGGTATCGAGTACGGCGCCGATGACGGCCAGCCATCAAAACTGTTCTTCATGATTGCCTCTCCTGATGGCGGCGATAATCACCACATCGAAGTACTGGCAGAGCTTTCTTCAAAATTGATTGAAGAAGGTTTCATTGAAAACTTCATGAATGCTCAATCTGAACAAGCGGCATTAGAGCTACTGCTTACCAAACCTGAACCTGCTGAGACAGAAACCAATGTTGAGAAGCAAGGCTTCATCATTGGTGTGACAGGCTGCCCAGCTGGCGTCGCACACACATATTTAGCAGCCGAAGCACTAGAAAAAGGCGCGGCGGCTCTTGGCTACGACATCAAGGTCGAAACCAACGGTTCTATTGGCGTTAAGAACAGCCCAACTCGAGAAGAGATCGAACGCGCAGATGCGATTGTGGTGGCTTGTGACAAACAGGTCGACATGGCTCGCTTTGCCGGAAAATGCGTTATCAAAACCAACGTAAAAGCGCCAATCAAAGACGCGCAAGGCTTGATTAAGCAAGCACTCAACGCGCCAAGCTACCAAGCAGAACAAGCACCGACCAACCAATCTGTTGCAGAGAAAGCCTCGCAAGCACGTTCAGACCTTTACCGTTACTTGATGAATGGCGTATCTCACATGATCCCATTCGTGGTGACGGGCGGTCTTTTGATTGCCCTAGCACTAGCCATTGGCGGTGAGCCGAGTGAATCTGGCATGGCAATTCCTGCTGGCAGCATGTGGAACCAAATCCTAGAGGTGGGTGTGGTGGCCTTCACCCTGATGATCCCAATCTTGGCTGGCTACATTGCTTACGCGATTGCTGACCGCCCTGCCCTAACCCCTGGCTTAATTGGCGGCTGGATTGCCAACAACGGTTCTTTCTATGGCGCTGACGCAGGTACTGGCTTCATTGGCGCAATCATCGCGGGTTTATTAGTGGGTTACTTCGTTAAATGGATTACTTCGTTTAACTACCACAAATTCGTTCAACCGCTTGTGCCTATCATGATCGCTCCGATCACTGGCTCTTTGTTCATCGCAGGTTTGTTCATTTTTGTTATTGGCGCACCTATCGCTGGGCTGATGGATGCTCTTACTGCACTGCTAACCAGCATGAGTACAGGCAACGTGGTTCTGCTTGGTATTGTCCTTGGTGGCATGGCCGGCTTTGATATGGGCGGCCCGTTCAACAAGGTGGCGTTCCTATTCTCAGTCGGCATGATTGCCAGCGGTCAAACTCAGTTCATGGGTGCAATGGCGTGTGCAATCCCTGTCGCTCCCCTTGGTATGGCTATCGCAACCAGACTTGGCCGTAAGTTCGACCTATTCGAATCTTCTGAGATTGAAGCAGGTAAAGCAGCAGGCGCGATGGGCTTGGTGGGTATCTCTGAAGGTGCGATTCCATTCGCGGCTCAAGATCCAATGTCAGTTATCCCAGCCAACGTGCTTGGCTCAATGACTGCTGCGGTAATGGCGTTCTCGTTTGGTATCACCAACAGTGTTGCTCACGGTGGTCCAGTGGTCGCTCTACTTGGCGCAATGAACTACCCACTGCTAGCACTGTTGTGCATGGCGTCTGGTGCAGGCGTAACTGCGGTTACTTGTATCGCACTTAAAAATCTACGCAAAGCCAAGCTAGCAACAGCAGCGGCTTAAGCCATTTCAACTCCAATGGCTTGAGCCCACTCTAGTCTCGCATTTCATTAAGCCGAGTAGAGCTCAAGCCATGTTTCCCTTCATGGTGATTTCGATGTCTGATTTTTCTTTAGCGAACGACTCGTTCGTACAACGCTTTTTCTACCCTATGACCAACGTGATTCAAAACTACGCATGGGGTAGCCCGTCTTCGTTTAGCCAACTGTTTGGTATTGATAACCAATCTGGTGAGCCACAAGCGGAGATTTGGATGGGCGCACACCCCAATGGTTGCTCAATGGTGACTGATAACGGGCAACAGACCACATTGTCGAGCTTGATTTCTAAGAACCTAAACTTGTTTCTAAGCGAGAAAGTGGCGAGTCGCTTTGGCGAGTTACCTTATCTTTTCAAGGTATTAGCGGCTGAGAAAGCGCTGTCTGTTCAAGTACATCCAAACAAACAGCAAGCGGAATCTGGCTATGCTCTTGAAGAGCAGCAAGGCATTCCAATGACAGCTGGCAATCGTAACTACAAGGATCCTAATCATAAGCCAGAACTGGTGTATGCCCTAACGGACTACACGGCGATGAATGGCTTTAGGTCGATCAGCGAGATCCTTGAGCACTTCCATTACCTCGATATTCCTGAGCTGCACTCGATGGTTAACGACCTCGCGGGCGATCAAACGCCTAATGGATTAGCGAGCTTCTTCGCGAGTTTATTGTCTTTGCAAGGTGAACAAAAAGGCATGGCGCTGACCATGTTGTTGATGAAGGCGAAACTTTCAGATGCCCCTGTGTTCCAGTTGATTTCAGAGTTGGAACAACAGTATCCGGGGGATGTCGGCCTGTTTGCTCCGCTGCTATTGAACGTTATCACGCTAAAGCCGGGGCAAGCCATGTATCTGGATGCCGAGACGCCCCACGCTTACATCAAAGGCACGGGCTTAGAGATCATGGCGAACTCAGACAATGTATTGCGCGCTGGGTTAACGCCTAAATACATGGACGTGAATGAACTGGTTTCTTGTACTCGATTTAAGGAAAAGCCTGCGGATAGGTTACTGCTCAGCCCGATAGAGCAAGGTGATGTGATGGAATACCAAATTCCAGTCGAGGATTTTAAGTTCTCTATCGTGCAAAACTCACATCAGCGACGGATCACTACCGAAGGTGCCGAGATCCTATTGCCGCTCGACGAATCTATGGTGCTCACTCACCAATGTGGCGAAACCTGCGTGATAGAGAAAGGCCAGTCGGTGTTTATTCCTGCTTACGCAGAGAGCTACAAACTGGACTGCGTTGGCCGAGTAGCGCGCGCTTACAGTTAGCTTTCTAACAACTCACAACACACTCTTCATGCCCTGCTTTTGCGGGGCATTTTTTGTTTCTACAGTTTTTCGGTTTCTACAGATCTTTTCTTCCTACAGAAAGTTATTTCAACACCGAAGTGTTCCATCAAATATGACCCATCTCACACTGGATGAATGATGCAAATCACACTTAATTTTGCTGGATACAAATGTACAGTGAAGGGCTTTTATTTGCTATTTCGCGAATCGAGTTAATCCATTAATTTTAATTCAAGAACTTCAATAGTGAATGAGTTAATAAATGATCACACAGCTAACTAACGTCAACTTAATTAATAACAACCTTCAAGCAAATAATAAAAAAGAACTGTTTGAAGAATTGGCAGGCATGTTATTTGAGAATAACCGAATCAGCAGTAAAGAAGCCTTCTTGGCAGACATCGAAATTCGTGAATCTCAAAGCATCACCTCAATGGACGGCATCGCTTACCCACACTCAAAAAGCAAGGCAGTAACTGAGCCAGCAATTGCTGTTGGTGTAAAGCGAGAAGGCATTGAGTATGGCGATGAAGACGGTATTAACCCAACCGTATTTTTTATGATTGCTTCACCAGACAACGGTGCTGACCATCATATTTATGTACTACAAGAACTATTTGGAAAATTCAGTAATGAATTTATTCAAGATATCCATAACGCAAAAGATGAACATCAAATCCTTAATATTTTAATTAATTCATAAGGCGTAGACAATTATGAGTACCCTAGCAAATCAAGCTACGAATACCAGTAGCAATTCTAATAATAAAAATAGTAGTAGCGACTATAAAAAACTCCTTAGTACCATGAAAGGTCACCTGCTTTTCGGTACATCACACATGCTGCCTTTCATCGTAGCCGGTGGTGTTCTGTTGGCGTTAGCGGTCATGGCATCGGGTAAAGGTGCGGTTCCAGCAGACGGCTTGCTGGCAGACATCTCTAACATCGGTATCAAGGGCCTTGTTCTTTTCCCAATCATTCTTGGCGGCTTTATTGGTTACTCCATTGCAGACAAACCAGCACTAGCGCCAGCGATGATCTCTTCTGGCATTATGGCAGACATGGGAGGCGGCTTCCTTGGCTGTATCGTTGCTGGCTTCATCGCAGGTGGCGTGGTACTTCAACTTAAGAAGATCCCACTTTCTACTAACATGACTGCACTAGGTGCTTACTTCATCTACCCGCTTGTTGGTACGCTAATCTCGGCAGGTATCGTACTGTGGGGCATCGGTGAGCCAATCAAACTGTTCATGGCTTCAATGAACGAGTTCCTAGCGTCAATGGCGGGTGCATCTAAGATGGTTCTGGGCACAATCCTTGGTGGTATGACGGCATTTGATATGGGCGGCCCTATCAACAAAGTAGCGACCCTATTTGCTCAAACTCAAGTAGACACACAACCATGGTTAATGGGCGGCGTAGGCATCGCGATTTGTACACCACCTCTAGGCATGGCATTGGCAACGTTCCTATTCAAAAACAAGTTCTCTAAACAAGAGCAAGAAGCAGGTAAAGCTGCAGCAATCATGGGTTCTATCGGTATCTCTGAAGGCGCTATCCCGTTCGCAGCGAATGACCCAATGCGCGTACTTCCTTCAATCGTTGCCGGTGGTATCGTGGGTTGTGTGTTTGGCTTCATGACAGACGTTCTACTTCACGCACCTTGGGGCGGCTTAATCACTGCACCTGTATCAAGCAACATTCCAATGTACGTAGTAGGTATTGCACTTGGCTCGCTAACCACAGCGGTTATCGTTGGCTTCTGGAAACCAGTCGCAGTAGAAACAGAAGATGACATGGTTGAAGCAGCGCCAGTTCAAGCTCAAACAGCACCTGTAGCAGGCGAAGGCGAGTACGACATCGTAGCAGTAACATGTTGCCCTTCAGGTGTTGCACACACCTTCATGGCAGCGAAAGCACTGGAAAAAGCAGGCTTAGCAGCAGGCCTTAAGATCAAGGTAGAAACTCAAGGTCAAAACGGTATTCAGAACCGCATCACCGACCTAGATGTAGCGAACGCGAAGCTGGTTATCTTGGCTCACGATATTCAAGTGAAAGACGCTCACCGCTTTGCTAACGCGAACGTGATTGAGTGTTCAACCAAGGAAGCAATGAAGAAAGCCGCGACTATGGTGGCTATTTAAAACCTGAAACAAGTTAGAAGATAAAATTACTACCCCCTAGTAACTAAAATCCCCATTCGTTTTGTCAGCGAATGGGGATTTCTTATAGTTAGGCCAACAGCATCCTTCTCGATACAAGTCATCTGTATCTCTGTAGCCTAGATGAAAAAGTATTAAGTTATGTTGTTGAACATGGTTCTATTTCAGAGGTGAGACTTTCTTTCAACTGCTTATATGGCATCGGGTAGCCCAGATAATAACCTTGGGCTTGTTCGCAATTTAACGTTTTCAAAATTGACAGTTGTTGAGCATTTTCAACCCCTTCAGCCACAACACTAATGCCAAACCCTCGCGCTATATCAATGATACCAGACGTTATAGCTCTAGAACGATAATCATCTTCTAACCCACTGATGTAACTGCGATCGACTTTGATTTCATCTACATCCAATTTGCTAAATATACCAAAAGACGTGTAGCCAACACCAAAATCATCTATCGAAAAGGACACCCCTTGTTTTTTTAACTTCTGAACAGCGATTGCACACTGATCTATATCTTTCAAAATAGCGGTTTCAGTGATTTCCAGACAAAGTAAGCGAGCAAACTCGGGATCCTTTCGTAGATATTCGTCCAGATGGTTCATGTCATCAACGCTATTTAGCTCTACCGCTGAAATATTGACCGAGACACTATTAAGCTCATTCCCTAGCAAGCCATTAGCCCTAAGTTGTGACGCAGTCTTCTCTAGAACTAACGTAGTCAAATCACGACAAAAATAATTCTCTTCTGCTAGCGCGACAAAGATATCCGGTGAAACGACACCATAGCGCTCATGCGTCCAACGAGACAACACCTCCACACCTGCGACGAGTCTACTTTCAATGTTGAATTTAGGCTGAAACACAATATCAATCGCTTTGTCATCAATCGCTTTACGTAATTCTTGCACCATTTCTTGACGTTGACGTTCAAGCTCAGTGAGTTTTGGGTCATGAAATTCAATCGTGTCCTTGCTTTTCTTTGCTTCAGTTAAGGCGTGGGTTGCTGATGCCATGAGTTGCTTGGCATTATTCCCATCCGAGGGGAATAGAGCAGCGCCAATACAACAAGTGGCGTGGATATCATAACGATAAGCACACTGGTTAAATCTACGATGTACGAGAGCAATGTAGGATTCAATATCTTCCTTATCATCGAGTTTGACTAAACATGCGAAACCATCGGAATGTACCCGTGACGAAAGTGGTTGATGCTCAATAGGAAATTCAATAGATCGTGCAATGTCTTTTAAAAATGAATTTGTATTTTCGAATCCGATCTGGTCAGCGACAGATTTGAAGTTATCAATGTCTAATAAGAAGAGGACATAATGGTCAATGGCTTGAGAATTTTTCAGTCTTTTATTTAAATATCGATAAAAAACTGATGGGCTATGAAGCCCGGTGACACTATCAAGATCGTTGGCGCTCTCTAAATCGCGATTATTTTTCCGAACCATTACCCATAACAGAGCAGACGTTAGAATGATAAATACCAGACCTTTGACTGTCTGTGCTAAGGCATGTTCACGCAAGTCATTTGATAATGATTCAACCGCGAGATCAGAAAATAAAACCCATAAAGATGAAAGTATTAGGTAGCTGAATACTATGCTGGCCGGATATCTTTTTGTCTTGTTCATCGTTAGCTGCTATCTCTCAGTCTAATGTGTCATGACTTATATGTTATAAATTGCTCATAACGTAGCACCAACATAAATCGCAATCTACCGCTCGCGTTTTTATTTTTGACTTTTATTTACCGATTTTCGTCATCACTTTGCACGACGAAAGCCTTTTAGGGCTAAACATGCCAAAAATAATTTGTGTGGATGTTGGCTCTTAGTCAAACTAAGAGCTGCCGATCGCTTTTGTTGATGCCGGGTATGACTCTTCAATCACAATTGTATTTCGTCCTTTTAGCTTTGCTTGATAAAGCGCGCGATCGCACAGTCTTTCCACTTTTCCTTTTCTGATAGCAAGCTAATACCAAAACTAGACTTAATTGTTAGAGTTGGTTGTTGCTCAAGTTTGATCTTCTGAATTGCTGAGCGTAATTTCTCTGAAAGGGCTGCACACCAGTTACCTATGCTCCTGAAACAGTCGCTCACTATGGGTGTCTTCGCTTTCGACCTTGCCGTTGGTTAGTTCGATATCGACATTCTGACAAGGATTGGTTGATGGCCAGTCCACCAGCTGAATATCGAGCCTGATAAAAGGGTATTTTTGATAAAAAGATGGCAGGCGAGGTAACAGCCAGTTATGGCAAAAAGTGTGATTAACGCGCAGGCTCAACACGTCGGTTTCTTTTTCCCCGAACAAGATTTGAGTCTGCAATTTAAGGTGAGCAAGTGAGCCTGCCACAATCGGTTGATAATGCTGAGCAGCTGACGTTAGCTTTACGCCTTTGGAGCTGCGCTCAAACAATGTGGTATCGAGAAAGGTTTCTAAACTTTTAAGCTGCTGACTCACCGCAGCTTGGGTAACACAAAGCTCGCGCGCAGCAGCGCCAATAGAACCGAGGCGGGCAACAGCTTCGAACGCAACAAGGGCACGTAGAGGGGGTAACATGGCTTCACCTGATTGAAATAAAAGTGAAAAATACTTCAATCAGGTTTCAGTTTTTTGCGCTTACCGTTACAGATTAATGACGAAGGGACGTTGATCAGATATTTATGATCAACATCCCTTTTCTTTATTTCAGAATTTTATTGGTATATAAGAAGCTCAATTACTCTTCAATGTAGAGATCTTTAGAGTAGATACGCCCTTCTACATTGTTCTTCGCAAAACCACCGACACTTGGTCGCACTAGACGAGCCTGCATGTAGTAGTAGATTGGCGCGATCGGCATGTCTTCTGCCAGCAACTGTTCTGCCCGGTCGTAGAAACCTTGGCGATCTTGTTCGCTGGTTGCGGCTAGTGCGCTATCCATTGCTGCGTCGTACTTTTCATTGTTGTAGCGAGCAAAGTTACCTGAAGAGCCAGAACGCAACAGGCTCAAGAAGGTTGATGCTTCATTGTAGTCACCACACCAAGAGGCGCGCATCACATCAAAATCACCTTGGCGACGCGATACCAAGTAAGACTTCCACTCTTGGTTTTCTAGTTCAACTTGTGCGCCTAAGTTGCCTTTCAGCATTGATGCAATCGCCACTGCAATCGACTTGTTCGATTCACTGGTATTGTAAAGCAGTTTGAAATCCAACGGGTTAGACGCATCGTAGCCCGATTCTTGCAATAGTTCTTTGGCCTTTTGATCGCGTTCTTTCTGAGTCCACGTGCTGTATTCAGGTTGTGTTGCATCAAAACCAGCCGTGTACTCATGAGCAAAGGTATAAGCCGGTAAGTTGCCCACCTGAGTCACACCATTGGTGATAACGTCACGCATCATAGAATAAGAGACAGCTTTACGTACTCGCGCATCATCAAAAGGTGGTCGCGTAGTATTGAATGCGTAGTAGTAAGTACACAACAGAGGCACTGTGGTAAACGCATCTTGATATTTGCTTTTAAGCTGCTGCGCCATGTGTGTAGGCACGTCCGAAGTAATATCGACCTCGCCCACCGCATAACGGTTAATCGAGGCATTCTGATTCTCAAACGGAATATAAGTTACTTCGGTTAAGTGGGTATCTGAACTGTCCCAGTACGTCGGGTTCTTCTTAAGCTCAATGCGCTCGTTCACCACCCACTCATCTAGTACGAATGCACCATTACCAACAAATTGCTTAGGATCGCTCCACGGCTTGTCACTACTTTCTAGGGTTGCTTTGTGCACTGGCATCATGGATGTGTGGCCCGTCATCGCAACAAAGTATGGCACTTTGCTATCAAGTTCGAACTTCACCGTGTGCTTGTCGACAGCGGAAATACCGAGTTCTTCAACTGGCTTCTTACCTTCTGCTACGTCAGCGATATTGTTGATTTGAGTAAGCTTTAGGTACCACACATTTGGCGATGCCGTTTTAGGGTCTACCGCGCGTCTTATCGCATACACGAAATCATCGGCCGTCACCGGATCGCCATTCGACCACTGCGCGTCTTTACGCAGGTGGAATACAAACGTCTGGTTGTCTTCGGTTTCCCAAGACTGTGCAACACCTGGGGTGATATTGCCATCGCGATCTTGAATCACTAAACCTTCAAATAGGTCACGTAGAATGTGCATTTCTGGCAGGCCTTCTGCTTTCGCAGGGTCAAGCGTCGCCGCTTCTGCATCGTTAGCACGAACTAAATGTTGTTCTTTCGCCAGAGAAGTTCCCGCAGGCAATGTGTCAGCAACGGCAGTTACTGAGATAAAAGGGGTCAATAGAGATGAAATGAGTAAAGCCGTTGAATGTTTCTTAAAATCCATATGTTTTTGCTCTCCTAGCCTATCTTTGAAGCAAGTAATAAAATTAACAATGCGACTGTTGACGAGTTTTAACGCTTTAGTTTATTTAAGTAAGTTTGTGTAATCGTTAATACTTGATAGTACTTGATCAATCAGGAGATAAAGGTGAGTTCAATTCCAAGAACAGAAAGAGCTGCATTTTCAATAAAGCCGCTGTCATATGGAAAATCAGTGTTGGGTGCGCCTTTGCTCTATTTCCCCGCGCAAATAGAAAGCGAGTCTCGCGGGCTGATCTTAGCAGGCACACACGGTGATGAAACCGCTTCTATTGCAGGATTATCTTGTGCGCTGAGAAGCTTGCCAGCCGCCAACTTGAGACACGATGTGATCCTGTCGATGAACCCAGATGGCAATCAATTAGGCACTCGCGCCAACGCCAACCAAGTCGATCTGAACCGCGCCTTCCCAACTCAAAACTGGACAGAAAACGGCACCGTGTATCGCTGGAGCTCCCACACACCAGTCAGAGATGTAAAAGTGAAAACCGGGCAAGCCGAACAACTTGAACCTGAAGTACAGTCGCTCATCAACCTTATCGAAGCGCGTGAGCCTAAATTCGTTATCTCTTTCCACGAACCACTTGCCATAGTCGACGACCCAGCCCAATCGGAACTTGCCACTTGGCTAAGTAAGCAGTTCAACCTACCGCTCGTTGAAGACGTGGATTACGAAACCCCAGGTTCATTCGGAACATGGTGCCAAGAAAGAAGCCTGCCGTGTATTACCGTAGAGCTACCACCTGTTTCTGCGGATTTAACTATAGAAAAGTATTTGGATGCGTTTGTCGCAGTGTTGGGGTGTGAGGGAAATTAGTCTGGAGTAGGCTACATATACACATGCGAACAGTAATTCATCCTAATTACTAGTGAATCATATATTCCGTCTACTGAATCAATCCCATTCATAATCTATGCCGAATTCTTCCTTTGCATCATTTCAACTTATCTTTAGAGAAAGGCAATCGACATGATTAGCGCGATGAAAACTTCACTATCAATGAACTTCGGGGCTCGTCGCTATGAATCTAACTCGTTATAAAAAATCATGACAAGTGTCTGGACAAAAACGTTCCAAGAAAATGATCCTAAAACAGCACTATTTCTAAATTAATATTTATCGTTAGAGGTGATGACGATTGGGGTTTACACGCAAGTTACTACAAGTAGTGTAATAAAGGCTCCAGCAAAGCACTAGAGCCTTAAATACCATTAGAAATTGAATCTAATTAGTAGCCTCAAGCTCTTTCTCTGCAACCGACAGCATCTCAAACTCTTCCTCAGCGGTCGATGCGACCAATTTATTACGGCTATATAGGCCATAATAAGCACCACCAATCACAAAGAGTCCCATAGTCATAAAGAATGCAGATGGGTCAAAAGCATAAACACCCGTCATTGCAATAAGCGACAGCACTAGTGAAGTGCCGGAAGTCAGCATGCCACCCGGTGTTTTGTATGGACGGTGAAGCTCTGGTTGCTTGATACGCAACAATATATGACTAAGCGACATTAATGCATAAGACACTGTCGCCCCCACTACCGCCATCGCCAAGATCAGGTCGCCTTCTCCGGTCAATGACACAGCAAAACCAAACACACCCGGCACCACTAAAGCACGAGCAGGCACTTTGTTTTTGTTTGTAAGCGACAAGCTTTGAGGCAAGTAACCCGCACGAGACAATGCAAACACTAAGCGGCTATAACCGTAGATAATCGAGAAGAATGAAGCAATAAGTCCTGCAAGTCCTAGTATATTAACAGCCGTTGCAACGGTTGGATTACCGGTCAACTTCAAGGCATCGACTAGAGGAACGGCACTATTCGCAATCGCTTCAGAACCCACAGCGCCCGCAAGCAGCAGAACGACTAAGGTAGCGGTGACCAGTAAGAATAACATTGCGCCGATAATACCTTTGGGTACATCCTTGGCCGGGTTTTTCGCCTCTTCAGCAGCCAGTGGAACCCCTTCTACCGCAAGAAAAAGCCACATTGCAAACGGTAGTGCCGCCCATACACCATACCAACCAAAAGGAAGTAGTTCTGTGGCTTGTGCGGTTGCCGGAGCGATATCAAACAGATTATTAGCATCAAACTCACTAACCAATACGCCTGCTGTCATAAGAATTGCTAGTACGGCTAACCCACTGATGACCATCATGACTTTCAGAGCTTCTCCTACCCCTGCCATATGAATACCGATAAAGATGGCATAAAAGATCGCGTAAACAAGAGGACCATCGATACCCATTAGTTCATTCACCGCTGAGCCAATAAAAATGACAATCGCGGCAGGTGCAAGGGCATACTCAATTAAGACGGATAAGCCGGTAAAAAATCCCCCCGTTGGTCCCATGGCTTGTCGAGCAAAACTATAGCCACCTCCTGCAGCGGGAATAGCCGCAGACATCTCCGCCAAAGAAAGGACAAGGGTAAAGTACATCACCGCCATAGCAATTGCAGCAATAAGAAAGCCTCCCCAACCAGCTTGACCGATACCAAAGTTCCAGCCTGCAAAGTCACCAGAGATCACGTATGAAACGCCTAACCCTGCTAGCAAAATCCACCCAGCAGTGCCCCTTTTAAGTTGTCTTTGCGCCAAATATTCCTGATGTTCTGACATTGTAAATCCCTCTATTTTTGTCTTTTATCCAATTAAAAAATTGCCTGTGTGCTTGTCTTCTAACTGCTCACCACCTTCTTCCTCGATACTCGAACGGTCTTTAAGGTTGACCCCAGAAAGCTCTAGCCGACGAGCTTCCTTCAATAGGTATACCGCTCGCTTACACGCATCTTCATAAGCCAACCCCTGTGGGCGAATATTAGAAATGCAGTTCCTATCAGAGTCTTTTGTTCCTCTTCTCGCCTGCCAAGTCAGGTACATACCCATGCTATCTGGAGAGGTCAGTCCCGGGCGCTCACCAATCAAAACCACCACCATCTTGGCTTGTAAGCACTCGCAAACATCATCTCCTATTGCCACTCGGCCCTGCCTCACAACAGTAATAGGAGCAACATGCCACGGCACTTCGTCTTCCCCTAATAAAGAAAGCAGATGCTCAATGACTGGATTTGCATGATTTTGAATGGCAATTGAAGACAAGCCATCAGCCACTACTATCGCGAGATCAAACGGGGGAGACTCTGAATGAAGAACGGCTTGCAACTGATTCCAACAGACGTCATCAAGCTCACGACCAAGATCCGGCCTTTGCAAATACATGAATCTGTCTGTCGCTTTGCTGTGCGCCTTAATTGGTGCCTGAGAAGTGTGTTGAATGACCGAGTTTGATTGAGCGATGAGCTCAACCAATGAATCCACATCTAAAGCACAATGAACGGCATCCATCGCCTGTGCATGGTCGAGTTGAAATGAAAGCAACTCTTTAGTTGGAACGCTATTTCCACTTCGACCCAGTGCAATACGTGCCGATGTAAAACCTTTAAGCTCGTGCCAAGGGTTTTGAGTTACCAACTTAGAAGCAGAATGTTTTGCCATAGAGACCACCTTACCCATGTGCGGGGCCTCCATTAAGTTGTGCTAGAGCGCCAGCAAATGAGCCGGAGAGTCGTTCATTTAGGCGCACATCTTTTACATCATCAAAAATCTGCATCTGAGTTAGCCACTCCTCAAACTCCGGCGCAGGTTTTAAACCCAACACCTTGCGTGCATAAAGTGCATCATGAAACGAGGTTGTTTGATAATTGAGCATGATGTCATCGGAACCCGGAATCCCCATAATGAACGAGCACTCAGCGACACCGAGCAATGTCAGTAAGTTATCCATATCATTTTGATCGGCATAGGCATGGTTGGTATAGCAGATATCACACCCCATCGGCAGGCCAAGCAATTTGCCACAAAAATGGTCCTCAAGCCCTGCTCGAATAATCTGTTTTCCATCAAAGAGATATTCAGGGCCGATAAAGCCGACCACGGTATTAACCAACAATGGATTAAAATGACGCGCTACGGCATAAGCCCGTGTCTCACAAGTTTGTTGGTCCACACCATGAAAAGCATTGGCAGAGAGAGATGTTCCTTGCCCTGTCTCAAAGTACATGACGTTACTTCCAACTGTGCCTCGGTTCAGCGAAAGCGCCGCTTCGTTTGCTTCTTTAAGGATCGAAAGGTTAATACCAAAGGTGTCGTTCGTACCTTGAGTGCCACCAATAGATTGAAAGACGAGATCCACCGGAGCGCCCATCTCAATCGCTTCAATCGTGTTTGTAACATGGGTTAATACGCAAGATTGGGTCGGGATCTGGTAGTGTTGAATGACCTCTTCCATCAGATTCATCAACTTAATTGCCTGTGGTACATTATCTGTTGCGGGATTAATGCCGATCACAGCATCACCATTGCCATACATCAAACCATCAAAAATACTGGCGGCAATGCCATTGAGAGAATCGGTTGGATGATTGGGCTGTAAACGGGTGGATAAACGACTAGGCAAGCCAATGGTGTTACGAAACGCAGTCACTACCCGACATTTTTTGGCGACTTGGATCAAATCCTGATTACGCATGATCTTACTCACTGCAGCCACCATTTCTGGAGTTAAACCAGGACGCAGCTTTGCAAGCGTGAGACTATCGGCTTCATCACTTAGCAGCCAGTTCCGAAAGTCTCCCACTGTAAGGTGATCAATCGCTTTAAACGCCTCTCTATCATGGCTATCAATGATTAAACGAGTAACTTCATCACTTTCATAAGGGATCACCGCTTCATTTAAAAACGTCTTTAGGGGCAAGTCTGCCAGTGTCATCTGAGCTACAACACGCTCTGCAGCAGAAGTCGCAGATACACCAGCCAAAACATCCCCTGAACGCTCTGGCGTAGCCTTTGCCATCAGATCTGCTAACGACTCAAAGTTAAAAACCAGGTGCCCTTGTTGTCGGCGATAAGCTGCTGTCATAAATTCCCTCTTCATAAACTGGTTCAGTTCTTGCTCAATAACCTTTTGTATATATGAGTAATTAAGCGATTTTTGAACCGAATGAATATCAAGAATCGGCAAACATAAAAAAGCATTAATAAACATAAACTTAAAGACACACTGTACTAATATGGGTCACATGGGTAGGTCATGGAATGATGAGAAAGGATGAAGAATTGATGCGTTATGCACCTAATTTGTGCACATTCAACACATTTGATGCAAATCAGCAGGCAGCCAGCCTCTTTAACTGGCAGCAAGAATATGACCAACTGAGTCAAGGAAGTTTTCTAGGTCAGATCCGTGAACGAAAATTTTCTCACGTGCACCTATTTCGAGAAGACAGCAACCGAAAACTCAAGCAGCAATGTCGTATTAATGAAGGGATTTGGTTAGGGATCAGTGCTAACGATAGACCTTTACACATCAATTACGCACAAGGTAATCCTGATAGTATTTTGATCCGTGAGGCTGGGGCGGATTTTGAGCTACTTACGCCAGAAACCTTTTCTATTTATGGGTTAGTCATAAGCCCTTCACTGGTTGAAATGATTCAGCAACAGCTAGAGATTGAATCATTAAACAGCAAGAGCCACTTTCTTGGTTGCTCTCAACACTACACCCAACAAATAAAAGCTTACTTGAGCTTACTACTCTCCCCGAGTCAATCTCGCTGGTCTTTTCAAACTCATCAATCCATTGTTCAAGATATGTTGGTCGAATTGTTCGCTCAATCGTCTAATCAAAATATGCAAAAAACCAATGCCTCACAGCGTGAGAACACCATGCGTCGAATTAGGCAGTACCTAGATAACTCGCAGTACCGTAAACCCGTCACCGTGTCTGAACTGTGCGATGCGGTTTATGTCAGTCGCCGTACGCTGCAATACACCTTTGAGTCCTGTTGTGGCATATCACCAAAACAATTTATACAAAATGTACGTCTCAACCAGGTACGGCGCATTCTGCAAAATCCGAGCGAACAACGGTGCATCAATGAAATCGCCTTTGACTTTGGTTTTTTTCATCTGGGATATTTTTGCCAAAGCTACAAGCAGTTGTTTGGTGAGTCGCCCATGCAAACACGTTCTAATGTCTAAAACCCAAAAAGTGTCGAGGGACAACTTAAAAAAATGTAGTTAGACGATATGAAAGACGAATAGATTAGTTGACTATCCTGCCTCAAGATCACAACGCATGAACTTCACTTCAAGTGCCTGCCGCCATCAAGGTGCAAAGTCCTTCCTGTCATATAGTGACTAGCCAAAACAAACTTAATGCCATCTATCACTTCTTCAAAGCCTGCCTCTGCGGGAATCAGTGCTTTTTTCAGAGCTTTGGTTTTGTACGCCTCGTCATCATGTTCATTGAATTTTATCATGGCAGGAGAGACAGTATTGACTTTCACCTTGGGAGCCAGCATCGCTGAGAACGACAGCGTCAAGTTGTTGAGTGCGGCTTTACTGGCCGCGTAAGCGATGTGTTTTTTACTGCCTTTTTCCGCAACGTAATCACTGATGTGGATGATGTCCGACGTTTTATCGCCAGACATTAGTTGGTCTTTGAGCATTAAATTAACCAGATAAGGCACGGTGGCGTGAATCGTCATCATCTGGTGCATGATTTGTGATGCATTTTCACTGGGGTTTGTCTTGTTCTCAGGCTTCCAGTCGGAAGCGTTATGTATGATGGCACGAAGTGTCTTATATTCTTGACCAACGTAATGAAGAAAGCCCTCTAGGCTGCTTTGTTGATAAAAGTCTACCTGTTGTAAGTCGGCTCCACTGTCGCGCAGTAATTGCAAATGAGGATAGTCACTTCGGTAAGTGCCAACCACATTGTATCCGTCAGATATAAGTTGCTGCGCCAGAGCGAATCCTAAACGCTTCCCCACTCCAGTTATTAGAATCGTTCCACTCATCGTAAAAACTCAGCTCTAGTTTGAGGGTTAGTTTTGAAACTGCCACCAAGCGCGGTTGTGGTGGTTTCAGAGTTAGCGTCCATAACGCCTCTCGATTTAACGCAGTAGTGAGTTGCTTTAATCGTCACAGCCACATTTTCTGTTTCGACTAGAGTCTGTATCGCGACCAGGATTTGCTGTGTAAGGCGTTCTTGAACCTGCGGACGCTGAGCAAAGAATCGAACAATACGGTTTATTTTAGATAGCCCAAGAATCTTGGATTCTGGGATATAAGCCACTTGTGCTAAACCATCGATGGTGATGAAGTGATGTTCGCACGTCGAAGTTAAATCTATATCCGATACCTTAACCATTTCATCAACTGACATTTTGTTGTCGATAACACTAATTTTGGGGAAGTTATTGTAGTCGAGCCCTGAAAATATCTCGTGAACGTACATCTTTGCAATGCGATGAGGTGTTTCAGCGAGACTGTCATCGGTTAAATCCAGCCCGAGCGTACTGACAACTTCCGTCAAAAGCCCTTTGATGCGGTTGTACTTCTGGTCGGGGTTCATTTCGCTCGATGTCATCGGGGTTTCAAGCCCCTTTTCGAGCAAAGCTTCTCTTACTTTTTCAGCTTCTGTGGTTAGCATTGAGTCGCTCCTTATGAATTAATCTTCAAGTTCTGCTTCATAGCTCAGGGTGAGCGAGACGGAATCGGCGAAACGTAGAGCATGAGGCTTGTCAATTCTCACCTGAGCGTATCGAACCCATGAATGGTCGATACAAATACCGAGTACGTCGCTGGTTAACTTTTCTAAAAGCAGAAACCGTCCAGATTCAACATGTTCAATAATTTTTTTGCAGATATTTTTGTAGTTAAGTGCGTTCTCCACATCATCAGAGAGGCAAAGGTTGTTCGCGGGATAATGGATCTCCGCATTTATGACGATGTCTTGCTGCTTGGTTTTTTCTTCTTCGTTGAAGCCGATGAAGGTTCTTAATCTGAGATTTGTGATGGTGATAATCGCATTGTGATTCATAACAGTTTCCGCTCCTTAGAAGGTAGAGTGAGTTACGTGCCTGTTAGAGGAAAAGATCAATAAAGCTCAAGCGTTCTGTTTAAAGCAGTTACAGGGACTAAGTGAAGCTGACCTCGAACGGTATAAGTTCGGTTTTCTGACTCAGCTGATCGAAGTTGTTCCAGAGATGCTGAAAAGAGATATCTAGAGTGGGATGAAGTTCTTGCGCGGCAACATCAACTAACGGTCGAAGCACAAAAGCGTACTCGGTGATTTCACCTCGAGGCAGCTCTACTCCATCAATAATGCCTACTTCGTTACCGTAAAGAAGGATATCGATATCCATCGTGCGCGAGGCATATTCTTTAGTTTCTCGCTTGCGGTCATTTTCTAATTCGATTTGATGCAGAACCTTAGCCAGTTCAGCGATAGAAAGGTCACATTCAAACCCTGCGACTAGGTTTAGGAAGTTGTCCCCTTCAAAACCAACAGGCTCACAATCGTAGAAATTAGAAATGTTCAGAGGTGCAAAGTGACTATTCAACGCTTTGAGAGATTCTGTGATGTGATGTTCGCGGTTAATGTTGCTTCCGATGCTGACATAAACGGTGGCCATATTGTTTTCTCCCTTTTAACTAGCCTCTTACGTTGTAAGTCGCTAGGAAGATCAGCTATGTATCCGTTTGATGTCGGGAGGGTAAAAGAAAATCTCCCGACAACTCATATAGAGATCGGTTCTGAGTCGGAAAGGAGGACTTTTAAACTAGAAAATACCACGGGTAAAAATTCAGCTAATGAAGGTTCTGGACAATTATCCGTCTCGGAGAATCGAACATCAGCAATTAATGAATAACTTCAGGTATAGCAAATCGGTTATTTCCACGACCAAACCTTATTGCACTGCTCAATCGTTATATGTATGTAAATAACTCCGCCCTCAAATCTGAAGGTTCCACTTCTGAACCCAAGAATAACTTTATTTGCTCAATATAGTCTTTATTAGTACCTACAACATATCGATGACACTGATTATATGTAGCCATTGCTAAGTAAGTTGTAAAAAGCGGATCTAGGTTCATAGCGTGATTTTGAACTGGCGAAAAGGTGATCAACTGATTATTCGATAAAGGCATAATAAACTTAGACTTAAATGCGAACATCTGAGTCAAATCGTCAAAGAGTAGCGGGTTATCTCCCGTTAAAAAGTTGTTCCAACCTCCGTATTCTGGCGAAACATGATGGACTTTCCATGATTCATAGTCACTATCATGTACCCTAAAATCAAACGTTAGTAGAGGCAGCATAAAGCTACGAAAGTAATGCCTGAACCCTGAGTCATTTTCTAATGCGTTTTTGATTTGATCACAATCGCCAATATTGACCCCATTTAGTGTAATTCTGTCTCCAAACAGTGTTAAGTCTAGAGTTTTAATGTACTGCTCTACAAAGGGATCTAACAAAGGCATTCGCCAAAATTGAAACGCTACAAATACCTTTAGAAGATAAATGCCTTCTTTGGATATTAGTTCTTTCTCCGACAGGCCCTTGCGAACTAAATCAAAAAATTGCCCCAATGGTGCTTCAATTGTCCCGTAGAGCTTTTCTAGTGCATCAGTTCGCACACCTCGATGTGTGATTGTATTTCTATGTTTTTCGAATAATATTGTTCGAGGTGTTTGCTTATCTTTCTTGAATGATTCCAACTTTTTATCGAATACTTGAATACGACCAGACTCAGCAATAAAGCCTCGTAAATACAATTGTGGGACATAGTGATGATTAATTGAACTCAAAACTTACCTCATAAATATAACACTTTCTATACCGCGCTAAGCCGCTCTTTGCATAGATATAATGCGGTCTTTTGTTTAAGTCTTCAACAGAAAATCAATAACTTAGTGAGGGTGTTAAAAAGTTAGAATGCACTGTGAGTGCATAATTTCTGAACTTGCTGAGTTTGGATAACTTTTTGTAGGGCAAAAGTTCATTAACAGAATGTGTATGATCTTATACTCTAAATCATAAAGGGGCAAAAATAAGTTAGAGGCCCTAACCACCAGACACAATCAAAGTAATTCCAATCACCGCGTAAATATCGGTTTTGCCCATATACTAGCCAAGACAACGCGACGCCCAACGACATCATTAGCGCCATACTCCACGCACAAAAAAGCGCGAGAGACGGATGTCATTCTCGCGCTTTTTTAGAACCGTATAACTCGAAGTTTACGGTTAGATCTTAGCAGTAAACGTACGGCTAATTACATCTTGTTGCTGCTCACGTGTTAGCGAATTGAATCGCACAGCGTAACCCGACACTCGGATGGTTAACTGTGGGTATTTTTCTGGATGTTCGACGGCATCCAACAACATATCACGGTTAAGCACGTTCACGTTAAGGTGCTGTCCACCCTCAACACGAATCGATCCTGCACTTTCCTCGTGGTGGAAGTAACCATCCATTAGTGCTGCTAGGTTCACTTTTTGGCTTAGGTCATCTTTACCTAATGCATTTGGTACGATTGAGAAGGTGTAAGAGATACCATCTTTAGCGAACTCGAATGGCAGTTTGGCAACCGAAGACAGTGAAGCCACCGCACCTTTCTCGTCACGACCGTGCATTGGGTTTGCGCCCGGACCAAATGGCATACCTGCGCGGCGACCATCTGGCGTGTTGCCGGTTTTTTTACCATATACAACGTTTGAAGTAATCGTAAGGATAGATTGCGTTGGAACCGCTTCACGGTAGGTATTCATTTTCTGAATTTTCTTCATAAAACGTTCAACCAAATCACAAGCAATATCATCGACACGTGAATCGTTGTTGCCGAATTTTGGATATTCGCCTTCAATCTCAAAGTCGACAGCGATGCCATCTTCGTTACGTACTGGTGTTACCTTCGCGTATTTGATAGCCGCTAACGAGTCAGCAACAACCGACAGCCCTGCAATACCACAAGCCATTGTTCGATGAACATCGCGATCCATTAATGCCATTAACGATGCTTCATAGCTGTAGCGGTCATGCGAGTAATGGATCACGTTCAGCGCAGTGACGTATTGTGTTGCAAGCCAATCCATCATGTCATCAAAGCGAGGCATTAAACGGTCAAAATCGAGAACTTCATCTTCGATACGAGCAACTTGAGGGCCAACCTGCATGTTAGATTTTTCATCAACACCACCGTTAATGGTGTAAAGCAGCGCTTTGGCAAGGTTTGCACGAGCACCAAAGAACTGCATATGTTGGCCAACCACCTGTGGGCTCACACAACACGCAATCGCGTAATCGTCGTTATCAAAATCCGCACGCATTAGATCATCGTTCTCATACTGAAGTGATGAGGTTTCGATAGACACTTTAGCCGCGTATTGTTTAAACGCGATAGGCAGTTGTTCAGACCATAGAACCGTCATATTCGGCTCTGGTGCTGGGCCCATCGTGTGCAATGTATGCAAGTAGCGGAAAGTCGTTTTGCTAACAAGAGTACGACCATCAACGCCCATACCTGCCATTGCTTCCGTTGCCCAAATTGGGTCGCCAGAGAACAATGAATCGTATTCAGGTGTGCGTAGGAAACGAACCATACGAAGCTTCATAATGAAATGGTCAATCAACTCTTGCGCTTGTTTTTCATCAATCAGACCAAGTTTAAGGTCACGTTCGATGTAAACATCTAGGAAGGTTGATGTACGGCCTAGCGACATCGCAGCACCATTTTGAGACTTAACCGCAGCTAAGTAACCAAAATAGGTAAATTGGATTGCTTCTTGCGCAGTACGAGCAGGAGAAGACATATCAATGCCGTACTTCAAACCCATTTCTCGCATTTCATCAAGGGCACGAATTTGATCAGTAAGCTCTTCACGTAGGCGCAATGTCTTATCTAAATCACCACCCGTTTCAAGCATCTTCTGAGTCGATTTGAATTGCTCATTTTTGTCTGATTTTAGGAAGTCGATACCGTACAAAGCAAGACGACGGTAGTCGCCGATAATGCGTCCACGACCATAAGCATCCGGCAGACCAGTAATAATACCAGAACGGCGACATGCTTTAATTTCATCGGTATAAAGATCGAACGCTACTTGGTTATGCGTTTTGCGGTATTCAGTGAAGATCTTTTCGATTTGTGGCTCTAATTCACGACCGTACACTTCGCACGACGTTTTCACCATTCGAATACCGCCATTAGCGATGATGCCGCGTTTTAGTGGTTTATCGGTTTGTAGACCCACGATTTTTTCGAGGTTTTTTGCAATGTAACCTGCATCGTGTGAGGTGATAGTGGAAACGATATCAGTATCAAAATCGACAGGGGCGTGAGTGCGGCTTTCTTCTTTAATACCTTCTAGCACCGATTCCCATAGCTGTGTCGTCGAATCCGACACGTCCGCAAGAAAAGATTCATCACCTTCATAAGGAGTGTAGTTTCGCTGAATAAAATCACGTGCATTAACGGATGTTTGCCAGTCGCCAGCTTGAAATCCCGTCCAAGCTTCCATCATATCGGTTGTCGGAATAGTCATAATGACCCCCTAAGTTATTGATAAACAGATAATATCTATGATTATTTATAATCATTGGTTTCTGCTGGCTATACTAAACCGACCAATCTATGAGTAAAGTGAGCTGTTTTCATAAAATACATGCACAAAATGCATTTATTGGAATTACTATATTATATTCAATACCTTAAATTGAAGGCTAACTACTCTAGATTCCAATTAGTTTGTTCCTTCAGAAGTAGGAAATAGACTCTTAGTGACTCACCGACGTTGAAAACAGGTTAATGACCACCACACCAGACAGAATCAAAGCGATGCCAATGATCGCGTAGATGTCTAGCTTTTGCCCGTAGACCAACCAAGACAACGCCGCGACCAACACTATCCCTGCGCCACACCAAATCGCATACGCCACACCCAAAGACATGGTTTGAACCGTGAGAGACAACAGATAAAAAGCAAAGCCATAACCGACGAGTACTGCGGCGGTCGCAGGAAGGGAAGTAAATTGCTGCGTTTTAGGCAATAAAGAAGTCGCGACAACTTCAAGCACGATGGCAAGTGACAGCATCACTGGAGGCGGAAGAGATAAAAGCATGTATGAGTCCACAACATTAAATACGGCGCTCAGAATATTGTAGTTTTATTTCCAATTCATGTGATTTTCAGTAAGCAATTATTATGACGTACCTTAAAAATTCTTAAATGTGATGGTTCATTCATCGAAGAACAGAAAGACAAAAAGAGCCCTACAACATCATGTGTAGAGCTCTTTTTTAATCAGCTAATAGGTTAATCCGCTAATAATCTGAGCCGCTTAATTTGCTGATGATGAACCTCTTAGGATATCGCGCTTCACTTCACCTTTAAGATCGGTCAGAGTTTGTTGGTCGATATCAATCAAGAAGTGGTCACTTGCTTGGCCTGTTGCGAATTTTTCAAGAATCACGAACAAGCTACCAAAACGAGAGCGGAACACTTCACCAACGGTATATTGTCCAAGGTCACCCAATTCTGAATCGACAGTGCCATCGAACTCTGAAAGTTCTCGGCTTAACAACTCATATTGGCGCAATTGTGTTTCACCGATATCACGGAATGCCAGTTCGTCTGCGTTACGTAAACGGTAGAAGTCGGTCGCTAACAACTCACCACTCCACTCTGCAAATTCAGCTAACTCTAGTCCCTCTAAAGAAGCCAGTTTCTCAGCGACAACTTTAGCTGTTTGCCAGTCTTGTTGGAATTGATCGTAGTCATCAACACCATTTTCCACACAAGCGCCAACATCGTAACCCAGTTCATTAGCTAACTGACACACGGTAAAGTTGGTTTCTAACTGAGACATGATCATCATCTCTTCGCCATTCATTTCCATGATCATAGCGCGCATCTCTAACGGCCAGTCACCCGGAAGGAAACGTAGGCGTGTTAGTTCACGGATGTGCCAATCAGTCAGTTCGTAGTAACTCTCTGAATTCAGAATATCTTTGTTCCAAATCTTAGCTTCTGCATCAGGATCGCCATTCGCAGCTTGAGTAAGGTATTCATGCTCTTCTTCATAGTGACTGAATAGCTCGTTGTAACGCTTAACTTGATCGATGACCACCGTCTCAACTTCAATCTGATTATCAGGACGAATGTTCAACAGTTTATACGCGGGAATGTAACCCGCTAACGACGGCGCTTGAATATTGAAGAGTGTGTGCTGAACTCCATCGATATTGAAGCTCTTCTTACCCGTATCGTTAAAGTGCATGTGGCCACCAACGTGGATATTTAGACCAGTAGCAGCTAATGCGCGGCTGGTATCGTCATCCGGTTCACGAGCCAGCTGATGGCTTCCTTCACCAAACAGATCTTCAATCTCTTCAGAAGCGCCGTTGTAGAAGTCGGTCATTGGGAAGTGCGAGAAAGAGACAAGCGTCTTGTTCTGCTCTTTCGCTGCTTTTACAACATCAGAGATCCAATCAATTACGTGTTCTTTGTGAGTCAGCATCATGTTGTAACCAGCACTGCTTGAACCATCGAACGTGTTTCCATCTACAGAGCTATCAGACGAATTTTCTTTCGGGCGATAAACGTTCGCGTCGATCGCCAACAACCAAAGCCCTTTCACTGGCTCTACTAAGTAACTGGTATCCGGCACTTCAGAACAGCTTGAGTAACCACTTTCTTTGTAGCTACCACCCGTACCTTCATAACAGATCTCGTACATGCGCTTATCAAAAGCCGCTTCTTCTTTCGCTAAATCATAGCTGTAACTAGCTCGAGCTTGGTCGCTGCTGTAAGGCGTTTCAAAGTAGAGATAGTCTTGCTGAGGGTAGAAGCCGTGAGTGCCTAGGATACTCATGATCTCTTCATAGCCCCATTCACGTACTTCTTCAGTACAGATGGTTGCTAAGTTGTCACCTTCACCGGGAATAGTCGTCCACTCATCGTCATAACCAACACACTCTTCTTTACCGCGGCTATAGATACGCTGCTTCTTACCACCCTCGCCTAGGTAATCAGATTTACCCGCAGGGATTGTAAATGGACGCACTGGATCGTGGTTGCCTGGCGCTGCAAAAAACTCAAGACCATGAGTCTCGCGGTAGTGATCAAAGATGCTAACTAAGCCACGCATATGAATCGGCTGGCCGTCGTCACTAAAGTCACCTGGCAAGGCTACGTATTTCACGCCACGCTCAACCACATCATCAAGCGCCGCTATCATCGCAAAGTAGTTTTCATTGAATAGACGAGTGGAGTTCATCTGAGACTCCATCGTTCGAATTGTCGCATACTCGCCACTATCCGAGTTGTAGAGTCCCGCGAACGAACCATCTTCAAATTTGCCGTAAACATCATGGAAATGGATATCAGGCATGAATGCGACTTGCACTGCGCTATCTAGATTGCCGTTGTCGTCACTTGGTGAACTTGAATTACAACCAACTAATGTGGCTGCTATTAAGCCTGACAGTACGGTCAATGTACTCTTTCTCATTTTCTCTTCCCAAAAAGTTAGAACTCAAAATTTGGCGAGGAGACTAGATGAGAAAAATGACACTATTGTTTCTGATATCTTACAAAACGTCGCACAACGTACGCTTATGCGACATTGCTTCAATCGTTAAAATTCAACAAGTTACCATCCATACTAAAAGCTGATAGCTCAACAACACGAATTGAAGGTTAATATATAAATCGCCATAAAACCTCCACCTAAACATCAGTAAAGGCAATGTATTCAGACCGTTTGGATAAGTCGCCTGTCCTCAAACCTGAGTCGCTCTAGCTAAGATAGTTGCCAATAAGAAAACTGACCGCTCCATACTTATTATTACAAATACGTAATAATCATTTTCTATTTAAGGGTATTATCAAAACATGCACTCACACCTATACTAGCTCCAACAAAACGAGAGAGCGGAAACAATTAAGCTCAACTACGCTTAACGGGTTGAAGCTAATTGCACGGTTATCCGCTGTACTGACATATATAGGAAACATCCAATGACAATCGAAATTAAACCTGGTCAAACGCATATCAAATCAAAAGCAATGGTTGCATGGGCAGCTGGCGAGCCACTCAAAATGGAAGAAGTTGATGTACAACTTCCTAAAGCTGGTGAGGTTCTAGTTCGCATCGTTGCTACTGGTGTTTGTCACACTGACGCATTCACATTATCAGGTGACGATCCAGAAGGTATCTTCCCTTCAATTCTTGGTCACGAAGGTGGCGGTATCGTTGAGATGATCGGCGAAGGCGTTACAAGTGTTGAGATTGGCGACCACGTTATCCCACTTTACACAGCTGAATGTGGCGAATGTAAGTTCTGTAAATCTGGTAAAACTAACCTATGCCAAGCCGTTCGTGAAACGCAAGGTAAAGGCCTAATGCCAGACGGTACAAGCCGCTTCTCTATCAATGGCGAAACGATTTTCCATTACATGGGCTGCTCGACTTTCTCTGAGTACACAGTACTTCCAGAAATCTCTCTAGCGAAAGTAAGCAAAGAAGCACCACTTGAAGAAGTTTGTCTTCTAGGTTGTGGTGTAACAACAGGCATGGGCGCGGTACTTAACACAGCTAAAGTTGAAAAAGGCGACAACGTTGCTGTATTCGGCCTAGGCGGTATCGGTCTTTCTGCAATCATTGGTGCTCGCATGGCTGGTGCTAACCGCATCATCGGTGTAGATATCAACGAGAGCAAATTCGAGCTAGCGAAACAACTTGGCGCGACTGACTGCATCAACCCAATGAACTACGACAAGCCAATCCAAGACGTTATCGTTGAGATGACAGACGGTGGTGTTGAGTACTCTTTCGAATGTATTGGTAACGTAAACGTGATGCGTCAAGCGCTTGAATGTTGTCACAAAGGTTGGGGCGAATCTGTAATCATCGGTGTTGCAGGCGCAGGTCAAGAGATCTCAACTCGTCCATTCCAACTAGTAACAGGTCGTGTATGGCGTGGTTCTGCTTTCGGTGGTGTTAAAGGCCGCTCTGAGCTTCCAGAAATCGTAAACCGTTACATGGCGGGTGAGTTTGGTCTTCAAGAGTTCATCACTCATACAATGGGTCTGCAAGACGTAAACGAAGCATTCGACCTAATGCATAAAGGTGAATCTATCCGTACTGTTCTACACATGGATAAATAATACCAATCGTAGTAAATAACTGGTCATTCTAGCTTGTTAAAACACTCGATAACGGCGTTAGAAATTTTGATTGTAGAATAACTACTTATCGAAAATTTCTGCCTTGTTCTCAAGCCTTTTTCCTGCGCTATTTATGACCATCTACTTACTGTGATTGGTATAACACCTCTTGGTCTCGATACTTAGGTGTCGAGGCCAAAGCTATAAATGAAAAGCAACAAACTGTCTTCACCTCCTCCTGCCCGGTGGGTGGTGAAACTTTATGTTATATAGACAAATTTACTCCCAAACCATCAACCTAACGGAGCACAATAGATGACAATCGAAAACATTAGCCAAGCAAAGGTTGCTGGTGGTTGGCACAAACAATACACCCACTTTTCTGCAACGCTTGACTGCAACATGCGTTTTGCGATTTTCTTGCCACCTAACGCAAGCAAAGAAAACCCAGTTCCTGTTTTGTATTGGTTGTCAGGCTTAACCTGTACCGATGAAAACTTCATGCAAAAAGCCGGCGCGTTCAAAGCCGCGGCTGAGCAAGGCATCGCGATTGTTGCACCAGACACTAGCCCACGTGGCGAAGGTGTTGCCGACGATGAAAATTACGATCTCGGCCAAGGTGCAGGCTTCTATGTGAATGCCACTCAAGCGCCATGGGACAGCCATTACCACATGTACGATTACGTGGTAACAGAGCTCCCTGCACTGATTGAGTCGTTCTTCCCTGTTACATCCGTAAAATCGATTTCTGGTCACAGCATGGGCGGACATGGTGCCCTAACGATTGGCATTAAAAACGAAGATAGCTACCGTTCTATCTCTGCATTCAGCCCAATCACCAACCCAATGCAATGCCCTTGGGGACAAAAAGCCTTCAACCAATACCTAGGCTTGGATATTGAAGAGTGGAAACACTACGATGCCTCTGAGCTTCTAAAAACCAAAGGCACTAAACTGCCAATGTTGGTCGACCAAGGTGAAGCCGATAACTTCCTGATTGAACAGCTTAAACCTGAGCAATTAGTCGAAGCCGCTAAGGTAACCAATGCCGATTTAGATCTACGTATGCAGCCTGGTTACGACCACAGCTACTACTTCATCTCTAGCTTTATTGATGAACACATTGAGTTCCACGCTGCTTACTTAAACAAGTAGCCAGATGAATTTAGCCCGCACTTTGTAAACGCAAGGTGCGGGCTTTTTTATGCCTACTGATTTTATAACGGTTGCTTTTATAACTGCTTAATACGCTGCTTTAACGCTTCTAAATCTATATCATTGCCAACAATTCGTAATCGAACATACTCTTCAGTCATCGCGTCGCACGTAATAGCAAAATCGACACCCGAACATGTCTTAATACCGATACTCTCAAATAGCTTTGAAAGGTGAGTTCCTCTCTTTTTCAACAACATAATGGGCGTCGATATTGACGTGCCAACCACCTCAATATTGTTCTCAGACAACAAGCCGATCATTTGCTGCTTAAAGTATTCAGTTTTGCTGCGGTTCATTTCTAAGAAGTGTTTTGCATTGGGTAAGGTCGCCGATGCGATTTTTATTGAGGGGTAAGTCGGCGTAAACACACTCACCGCAGCTTCGATTGCAGAAGTCAGGTTTTCACTGCTGGCTAAGTAACCGAGTCGAATCCCAGCGAGCCCTAAACCTTTAGAAAAGGTTCGTAAAACTATTAAGTTGTCCAAGACTAAGGTCTGATCGAGCATAGACTGCTCAGGGGTCAGGTATTCACCATATGCCTCGTCGACAATCAAAATAGCGCCAGAACGCTCACATACTCTCGCTATCTCGACCAAATAAGCTCTGTCGTAGATTCGACCCGTTGGGTTGTTGGGATTATCGATATACACCAAGGCAGGATTTTGACTGCTTATTTTTGATGCCAACACACCGAACAGATCCGACTCGTTTTGATAATCAAACATGTTGATGGACTGGTACTTCCCGCCCACCAAAGTGAACTCTGATACTGCTTCAACAAACTGAGGGCCAATGCCTATCATGGTGCGATTGTTGTGATCGATAAGTTTATTGAAGATAAGTTCTAGCGCCCCAAGAGAGCCCGTGGTGTACGTAATACGACAATCTTCAATCCCAATAAACTGGCGAGTCAGATAAGTCAGCTCCGAAAGCTCCCTGTGGCAATAGTACTTATCAATACCGTAGATAATATCTTTGATCACATGTTCAGGAATTTCTGGTGCGCCAAATGGATTGGAGCCAAGTGAACAATCGATACGAAATGAGTGATCGACATAAGAATGGTATTCGCCACTTAACCGTGGATTTAAATGCATAAGAAAACGCTCAAAAAATATTCATGCGCTATTCTTATCGTACTGAATTTTATCTATATAGGTCATTTCGCGACAGTTCTTCGCCTTGTTTCGAGAGACTGGTTAAAAACCAAGATTGGTTCAAATAACGAATTCTCTTAAGCCATAATCAAGAGTTAAGCACTCGTGTTTACATTTCGAGTTAACCGAACCGCTTTCTTTGCGCTAGATTAAGCTGAGATAAGATAGGGTAATAACAGAGCTTGCATCTTTACTCTCCCTAGTTACCATAGCCCCATTAACATCCCCCATATTTTGAAGGTTGCTATGAAAGCAATTAAGACTCTTTTCTTCCTGATGGTTTTATTGAGCGGTCTGTTTACCGCTTGGCTGTTTATTCCAATTCCAGCGACCATGGACAAGCAAACGCTCGACGTTCCATTAACGGAACCATTCAAGCTTGTTGCGTATCGCAGCAACCCGAATGATGCGAGCAAGCCGCTGACTTACCACTACTATGTGATTTCAGATGTGGTTGGTGTAGACGACATGGACCCATTCCTGATTACCACGGACCAGTTCGTGAAGCTTGGCGAATTCGACGAGAACACATTCAACCTTACGGTTAACGGCAAGATTGATAGCTACACCAACGATTTGTGGATCAAGAAATCTGATGGCAAGCTTCAACACTGGTACGTGAGTATTAACGCGAACTATATTCGTTAAAATCGAACTGCAATAAACCTCATTTTAAAACTGCGCTTTGGCTTCCAAGCGCAGTTTTTGTTTCTAGCAACACCCTCCACTTATCCCGACCCGTTCGACATAAACTGCATTGCCTACTTTTGATTCACTGCTGCCCTTGCTCTCAAGGTGTTATAAGCTCTTTAGATACGATAAGCTCAGACCATGCTCGACGCCCAATAAATCAAAATAATAAAGGATCACCCGTGGAATTTACGCTCGACAAATTTAACGGCATCATCATTGACCCAGCAACAGCCCCTCACGATGTTGACTCATTCAATGCCGAACTCAGCGAGATCACCGAATTTTCAAAGCAGAATAGCAAAGGCATTATTTGGATTAGCTTACCTATTTCACTCTCGCACCTTATTCCGGTGGCGACTGAGCTTGGCTTTGTGTTTCACAACTGCTTAGAAGACGAGATTACGCTGATCCACAAATCCGAGATTGTAGAGTTTGTGCCTTTCATTCCGACCCACACCTTGGGTGCTGGCGCGTTAATCACTAACGAACACAACCAAGTGCTGATGATTAAAGAACACGGCATGACGGGCTACAAATTACCGGGCGGTCATATTGAGTTGGGTGAAGGCATTGAAGAATCCGTGGTTCGAGAAACCTTAGAAGAGACTGGCATCGAAGCCACGTTCGTTTCAGTGGTTGGCATGGCGACGAGACACCCGTATCAATTCGGAAAGTCTAACCTCTACTTTGTTTGTCACCTTATCGCTCAAACTCAAGAGATTGCGATTCAAGACACAGATGAAATTGCAGAAGCTAAATGGATTGATGTTGAAGAGTACATTAACAACCCCGACAGCTACCCGTTCAACCGCCAGTTAGTCGGCTCTTTGATAGGCAAACAAGGATTAGAACTCACTCAGTTAGAAGGCAACTATGGCCCAGTCCACAAGCCCGAGATCTTCTTTTCGCAAAACTAGAGCGATTCAAATATAAAAACGCCAAGCTCATAAGAACTTGGCGTTTTGCTTTTCATTTTACTTGTATTGTTTAAGCCATCTCGTTGCTAGTGACTTCCTAATAGACTGTTCTAGAACCTATCTATTTTAGAAAAATCCTAGTGGGTTAGTATCGTAGCTGATCAACAGGTTCTTAGTATTTTGGTAGTGATCGAGCATCATCTTATGTGTCTCACGGCCGATGCCGGATTTCTTATAACCACCAAACGCACGCGCTCCATTTCAGCATCGTGTGATTTGCACCATGGCGAGCAACAAATCGAACACGCTTGGCAGCAAGCCAACAAGGTAATCGACAAAGGGATCAGCTTGTTGATCTTAGGAGAAACAGGAGTTGGCAAAGGCGAGTTTGTTAAAGCGCTGCACAAGCAAAGCCAGCGTAAGTCTTCGCCCTTGGTAGCGGTAAATTGTGGCGCGCTGCCTAAAGACCTTATCGAATCTGAACTGTTTGGTTACGCGCCGGGCGCCTTTACGGGAGCAAGCCACAAGGGCTTCCAAGGTAAGATCCGTCAAGCAGATAAAGGGATTCTATTTCTAGATGAGATCGCCGACATGCCTTTAGAAGCTCAGTGCCGACTACTGCATGTTCTGCAAGACAAATCCGTGGTGCCAGTTGGTTCTAATCAAAGCTATCAAGTCGATTGTCAGATCATCGCTGCAACTCACAAAAACCTCGAGCAGTTAGTCGCAACAGGTGAGTTTAGGCAAGACCTGTATTACAGACTCAATGGCTTAGCCTTCACCTTGCCAAGCCTACAACACCGACAAGACAAGCACGCTTTAATCGAGCACATTCATCGTAAATACGCCGAAGACGAACAGACAATCTGCCCGCACTTGATGAGCTTACTGTGCGCCTATTCTTGGCCGGGTAATATCCGCGAATTAGACAACTTACTTAAGGTTGCTGCTCTATTAGCAAGTGATGAACCCCAACTCACACTCGAGCATGTGCCCAGCCACCTTGCTCAACATCTCACGTCATTAGCACACGATAATCAGCATCAGCTAATGACTTCTAATGCCATAAAAGGTACAGCGAGTAACGATTTAAGAAGCACCGTTGAAGAAACCTTGTTGCAAACTTATCAAGCGAACCAAGGCAACATCAGCAAGACATCTCGAATACTCGGCATCAGCCGCAATACCATTTATCGAAAGCTAAAGAGCTTGGGGATTCTTTAGTAGGAAAAGGAATCTAAGCTACTCAGACTCTAATTCCACAAGTTGATTGAGCACTTCTTTATCCAATACCGGGTGATGCTTACTCGCTAGGATCAGCACAATATCGACCGAAGGCAACGGCGGCATATCATCAAGAATTTTCAAATCTGAAGTCACGCTTAGCTTACCCATCGCACCAATCGCTAATCCTGCTTTCACGATTGCACGCTGCGCTGAAGCGGTATTGCTACACGCCAATAACTGATAAGGCGTGCCCTGCTTGGTTAAGCCATTCACTGCCGCTGCGTGGTACTTACAATCGGTCTGAAACAAGGCTAGTGGGACTGGTTTAGACTCATCGAACACATAATCAGGGCTGCTTATCCATACTCCGATATCATGAGTGAGCCAGTAACCCTCTTCACTATCGGGCGCTCGGGTGACAATCGCCGCATCAAGCCTGCCGTCATCCAACCACTCTCTCAGCGTAATGCTGGGCAGGCTGAATATTTGGATTGAACAGGTGGGTTCTGCTTTCTGCAACAGGCGAATCACTTTCGGCAGAATGGTGTCATTGTAGTCTTCAGGGCAGCCGAGTCGCAGAGGTTGTTTGTCTTCGTAACGCTTTACTTGCTTAAGTGCGGTATTGTGAAGGGCGACCAACTGTTCGGCATGAGATCGCAGCGCTAAGCCAGCTTCAGTCAGTATTAAATTACGTCCTTCTTTCTGGAAAAGAGTGACGTTGAGTTCTTCTTCCAACTTACGCATCTGAGCACTGAATGCCGATTGGGTGCGATTTATCTGTTTCGCTGCACGAGTGAAACTACTGGTTTCTACAAACGCGAGAAAGCCTCGCAAAGCATCAATATCCATATTGAAATCACCACCCATCGTTTTTGTTAATGTATTGCATCAAAATTATCCGTTAGTGCGCCGCAATACAATCCCCTAATCTCAAATGCATGCCCACCAAACGCAAGGAAGCAACGATGCAGCTTTATATTGGAAACCAGAACTACTCAACTTGGTCACTGCGCGCATGGCTAATATTCGACAACTACAACCTGAATGCAGAAGTCATCAAGCTCAAGCTGTTCACCTCTGATTTTTACGACACTCTGGCGAAAGTGACGCCAACGGCCAAGGTTCCAACCCTAGTTGATGGTAATGTTGCGGTGTGGGATTCATTGGCGATTCTCGAATACGTTAACGATGCCTATTTGGACGGTGCAGCGTGGCCTAGCTCAGTGAAAGAACGCGCCCATGCCCGAGCAATTTCCGCCGAGATGCACTCTGGGTTCTTTGCCGTCAGAAATGAAATGCCGATGAACTGCCGCGCACAACGAAAGCTCACACTGAGTGAAGACGCACTGAAAGACATCGCTCGTATTGATGCAATATGGTCTGCACAAATGGAACAATACCCAGAGGGATGGTTATTTGGTGAATGGTCGATTGCCGATGCGATGTTTGCACCCGTCGCATTGCGCGTAGAAACCTATGGAATACAACTTTCCGAAAAGGCATCGCAGTATCAACAACGTGTGCTTAACAGTCCATCAATACAAAAATGGCTGGCAGAGGCAAGCTTAGAAACCGATGTGGTTGAAGAAGATGAGGCGGGCAAGCCAGTATAAAATACAAGACACCCTTCCAAAGCTCACTAGTCTGTGAGCTTTTATCTAAACCTTATTAATTTGGTCGATTGTGATCGCCTAATCACAATGTGCAGATGTGATTGTTTATATTCAAAGAAATTCAAATAGTTAAGATAAACATCATGTTACGAGCAACGATCGCATTACTCAGTATTACTAGCTTCGCCGTATCTGCCAACGCCCATCTTCCTTCTGGAGAAGAGTGGCTCAACCATGCGACTGAAGGGCTTGCACCTTATTGGTTAATGCCTAGCGCTCAAGGAGAACCGGTAGGAAACTTCCCTACTTTCCGCTGTGATGACGGTACCTTGCTCGATGTTTCTGATGTGTGCCATGAACTAAACAAAGGCTGGATCACGCCACACTTTGGCAAAGAGTTTACGCGGATGAAGTCACGTCAAACTTATGCCTATGGCGTGCTCTACCACCTTAGTGGCGATAAGCAGGCTTTAGCGCTTGCCAAGCAAGGAGCCTACTACATCATTGATCAGCTAGAAGATAAGCAAAACGGCGGCTTTATCGGCTACACAAAAGAGGGAAAAGTAGGCCAGAATTGGCAGCAGCGTACTTCTCAAGATCAAGCGTATGCATTAGTTGGCCTTGCCATGTACTACTACCTGACCCAAGACAAAAAGGTAGAAGAAGCACTCATCGCCCAACAAGCTTTTATCTTTGATAAATATCGACTTAGCGACAACAGCGGTCTTGCTTGGGTACTCGCCGACGGTGAAGATGGCAGTGCAAAACGACGTGAACTGGTTGCGCAACTTGATCAAATAAATGGCTACCTGTTGCTCATCGCACCTCTGCTCAAAGAGCCCGTCAAATCAAAATGGCTTGATGACTTAAACTGGCTCACGCAAACCATGATTGACCAATACCATTCTGAAGATGAACAACGCTTCTACGGTGCAATTCATGGTAAAGATGCGATGATGCCGAATGCCAATCACAATGATTTTGGGCACACCATCAAAGCGTATTGGATGACTTACCTTACAGGCCAAACATTGAATAACTCTGAATGGTCGGAGTTTGGTTTAGACGGTATGAAATACACTTTGGATCAGGCGCAATATCAGAAAGAGTTCGTGAGTGTCTCCCAATATTATGGCGAGGAACTTCAGAAAGCCTGGAAAGGACAAGAGATAACTGGCTGGCAAAGCAGACCGCACAGTGAGTGGGCTTCATCATGGGAGTGGGCGGAACTTGATCAAGCAGCAATGACGGTTTCACTTGTCGATGGTTCGATGAAAGACGTCCTGCAATACACGTTACCGACCTTTCATGATGTATGGGTCGACCACAAATACGGCGGTGTCGGGCTTGACCCAAAACGCACCAAAGCTTTCCATTGGGGCAACGGTTATCACCAGTTTGAACATGCGCTGATTGGCTATTTGTTCGCTCAGCAAGTTGACGCGAAGCCAGCAATATTGCATTACGCAAGGCCGACCAACAGCGAGATGCCAATGGAACCGTATTACTATCAAGGCGATGTGGTGGAGCTATTGAATAAAGATGACGGAACGCAGAAGGTCAGTTTCAATAACATTCGACCTTAGCGTTGGTTGTTTGTTCTAAATGGACTTGAGATTCAGGGCTACGGGGAATGGACAAGGTCAAAGAGTTAGCACAATAGTGATGTCGCAGACCAAACAAAAGCCGCTGTTGATGATCAGCGGCTTTCTTGATGGAGATAAGCGGAGGTTAGTTGTCCAACCCTTTAATTGGGTTCATCGAGTGATAAACGGTGTTCACGTCACCAGTCATCGACAATGAACTCAAGTCATCAATGAAGAAACGGCTGGTCATTGTGTGCTTACCGCCATTGATAAAGATTTCGATCACTGACTTATCAACATAAACCTCGATGATTTGCTTGGTGCTCAACCTCGGTGCTTTTCTCACTGAGCCAAACTCTTCCGCGTAGAGCTGAGACATCTTACTGCGATCAAGCATGAACTCCTTTTCTGTAGCACTGAATACGATGTTATCACCCGCAACGTTAGTAAGTGTAAACTCAAACTCGTCAGTATCCGTTTCGAGCTCAACCATGAAGCTGGTTGTATCCAATTCAAGAGCATTTTCAACCACCACAGCTTCACCCTGTAGCGCTTTCAATTCAGGTAAAGCAGACTGAACAAGATAGCCATCTTGGATTTGAAGTTCGCGTGGTAACGACAACATGCCCGCCCACTGATACTCATTAGATGGTGTATCAATCTCAGGCAGACCAATCCAAGCAATCAGAATACGGCGGCCTGTATCATCTAAATAAGTCTGTGGTGCATAGAAATCGAAGCCATAATCTGGCTGCGCAATATCTTGGTGGTTTTCCAGTTCTACCGAATCGAGATTTAAGCGGTCACCGACGATATAAGCCACCGAGTAGATATTTTTGAAATCGTATGGATTTTCGCTAGACACACCTTGTGGAGAAAACAGCATCACCGACTGATTCTCTATTTCAAAGAAATCTGGGCATTCCCACATATAGCCAAGGTTGTTGTAACGAGTTTGAATTGGACCTTTGTGCTGCCAATTCATCAGGTCTCGGCTGCAATATAGCGCCATAGAGCCAGTATTTTGAGGCGTTTGAGCACCCACAACCATCAGATAATCGCCGCCCTGTTTCCACACTTTTGGGTCGCGGAAATGTTCGGTGTAGTGATCGTTTTCGATAACCACGCCGTGCTTTTCTATTTTGCCGTCAGCAGTCATCTTGGCAAAACATTGAGTTGGCACTCGCAACCAATTTCCGTCGCGCTTGTTACCTGTAAAAAACAACAATGCATTGTCGTTTTCAACCAATGCACCACCAGAGTAAACACCGTGAGAGTCGTAATCTTGGTCTGGGTGCAAGCCAATGCCGTGGTCTTCGAAATGAACGAAGTCTTTGGTAGAAAGGTGGTACCAGTACTTCATACCATGGACGGGGCCAACTGGCGTCCATTGGTAAAATAGGTGGTGTTCACCATTAAAGAAACACAGACCATTCGGATCATTAAGCAGACCAAACTTAGGCGCAATATGGTAGCTTGGATAGCCAGAGTCTTGTTTGCGAAGCTCTACCATCGCATCAATACTCTCTAGAGAAATATCTTCTATACGGCGATATCTTTGCTCTACTGTCCAGTTCGAGTTCAAACTCATACACTCTCCTCTACGGCATTCGTATTTGAAGAGTCTTTTTGAATAAACTGAGTAAGAGCTTCTTGCGTTGGAAGTGCGGTCATTGCGCCTTTTTGCGTGGTCGCCAGTGCACCACACCCATTCGCCCACTGAATTGCAGAATCGACGACTTGTTGATTGTTCCACTCATCATCTTGAGAAAGCTTTGCAAGCAAACCGCCAACAAAAGCATCGCCTGCACCCGTGGTATCCACTGGCGTCACTGAGCGACCTGAAATCAACACACCTTGGTTTTCAAATACTCGCCAAACGCCTTTCGCGCCCTGCGTAACCAGAACAAGCGTGTTGTTAAGATCTGCAATGTTAGCCAAGCCTTGTTCCATCGAAGTTGAATCGGTTAAGAAGTCCAGTTCTTCTTCTGAGAATTTAACCACATCCGCCAACTCAACCGCTTTCATGACCACAGACTTAATTTCAGATGGGTTTTGCCACACTTCATCACGAAGGTTTGGATCGAAGCTGATGTAACCGCCCGCGGCTTTCATACGTCGGATCGCTTCGAAGGTACTGCTTCGGCTTGGTTCATTAGCCAAAGAGATCGAGCAGACGTGTAGCCACTCGTTTTTCTTAAATTCGGGAATGTCTTCAACAGACATAAACTGGTCGGCACTTGGCTTAACCATAAACGTAAAGCTACGCTCGCCTTGGTCATCAAGATCGACCACCACGGTTGACGTGCGTTGTTCAGGGTCCTTCACCAAACGCTCGGTATTCACACCTTCCTTTTGCAGAGTCACTTCCATAAAAGTGCCAAACGGATCGTTACCCACTCGGCCGAAAAATGCGCTTTTGCCTAAAAGGCGAGAAATCGCTACCGCGGCATTAGCAGGAGCTCCGCCCGGACATTTCAATAATGTCGAGTCAGACTCCGGAATGAGGTCGACGACGGCGTCTCCAGTTACCCAAACTTGATTCATCTTTCTTACCTTAAAACTGAAAATCATGACAACCGAAAGCGATGGCAATCGAAAGCAGTAGCAACCAAAAGCAAGGTGACACTTCACGCTGTCATGTAAAAATATAAAAAGGCTAGCTAAGCCAAATCACCTAGCTAGCACCCCAAAGCTTAGGAAATGAAGTGAAAAGGGGGGCTTCACTTCTAGGGAGAAACGTTAAGCTGTTGCTTTAATGTTTTGCTTGCTGCGCTCGCGCAGACCTAAAACAACGGTCAGAGCAAAGGCAGTCACGAACGCGATAATCATACCTACCACGTAGTAGCCAATCTTTTCTGGTGATATTGAGATGATGCCAGGAATACCCGCCGCACCCAGTGCTTGTGCTTTCACATTGAACATCGTGATAAACGCGCTTGAAATCGCAGCGGCACAAACCGCAGCAATGAATGGATAGCGAAGCTTCAGGTTCACACCGAACATTGCAGGTTCAGTAATACCAAGCAAGCCAGTCACACCAGAAGGAATCGCGATACCTTTCATTTTCTTATCTTTACTCATGAAACCAACCGCCAGTGCCGCTGCACCTTGTGACACGTTAGACATCGCCGCGATAGGGAAGATGAACGTACCGCCAGTCGTTGCGATATCCGCAAGCAGCTGAGTTTCAATAGCAATAAAGCTATGGTGCATACCAGTAATAACAAACGGCGCATAAATCAAACCAAACACCGCACCGCCAATGAAGCCAGCACTGTTGTATAACCAATTTAGGCCGTCACCAAGCAGGAAGCCGATATCACGAGTAAATGGACCAACAATCGTGAATGTTAACAAACCAGTTATGAAAATCGCCAATAGCGGCGTTAGCAAGTTATCCAGAACCGAAGGAATAACTTTACGCAGCCCAAGCTCAACTTTCGCTAGAATAAACGCAGAAACAAGAACGGGTAGTACTGAACCTTGATAGCCTACTTTCTCGATTTCGAAACCTAAAATGTTCCAAACCGGAATGCTGCCCGACACTGATGCGCCACCGAAGCCCCAGCCGTTAAGCAAGTCTGGGTGAACCATCAACATACCTAAAGCCGCGCCAAGGTATGGGTTACCACCAAACTTCTTACTCGCTGAAAATGCTAATAAAATAGGTAAGTACACAAAAGGAGCATTAGCAAATGTATTGATCATGTTTGCTAAGTCGGTCAAACCCGGATTAGCGTCGATTAAAGATTTGCCATCAATGAATAAGCCTTGAGCCGTCAATAGGTTGTAGATACCCATCAACAAACCACCAGCAACAATCGCCGGAATGATTGGTACAAAAATATCAGACAGGCCTTTCACCGCGCGTTGCAGGATATTTTGGTTGTCAGCACCTGCAGACGCCACATCGTTGGTCGACATTTCCGTCATTTCAGTCAGCTTAGCCAACTCAGCATAAACTTGGTTTACGATGCCTGAGCCAAAGATGATCTGATATTGACCTGCCACTTTAAACTGGCCCTTAACCCCTTCTAGGTTATCAATCGCCTGTTCATCAATTTTATCTTGGTCTGCAACCGCAAGACGCAGACGAGTCGCGCAGTGTGCGAGTGCGGTGATATTACTTTTACCACCTAATAGAGAAAGCAGCTCTTTTGCTATTTTTGGATAATTCATTACATACCCCATTGGATTATCATTTGAGCTTTTGAATTTTCGGGAACGTTTGCAAAACAAATTTTTGCCTAGAAATAACAAATGATCAAAGATAACTGCTCAATAGTGTGAGAATGATCTTCAAATTATCTCCCTAGGATAAGAAGACAGGGTTAAAATCCCCTAATAACAGGTAAATTTGATGCTCTGTTTGCAAACAATCCCAAAACTAAAATTACAATTGGATAATGAATAATGGCTAGTCTTCATGATGTCGCTCGTCTCGCTGGAGTTTCCAAGTCGACGGTTTCAAGAGTAATCAATGATGAGTATGGCGTAAAAGACGCGACCAAGGTGAAGGTGCGTAAAGCAGTTGAAGAGTGTGGCTATCTCCCAAACCAAGTCGCTAAAGACTTAAAGTCCCAAAAAACCAACCTGGTTGGCGTGATTGTTCCTAGGGTTTCTTCCCATGCCACCTCTCAGGGTGTCGATGGTTTAACCGCCGTCTTAGAGCAAGCGGGCAAGCATGTATTATTAGCGAGCACACACCAAACACACCATAAAGAACTTGAATATATTCAGATATTTAACCAGAGGCGTGTTGAAGGTATCATCCTGTACGCGACCCACCTCGACAACCAATTAGTCAAAGCGATTCAAAGCTCTGCCGTACCCGTGGTATTGGTTGGTCAAGACGGGTCAATGTTTAACATCCCAAGCATTGTGCACGACGACACTCGCGTAGGGTTTGAAGCGGGTAATCGCCTCATAGCGAAAGCTTGTAAGCATATGGGATTCATCGGTGTGCAAGGTGATGATATTGCGGTTGATAAGATGAGATCGGAAGGCTTCGCTCAATCGCTTCAATTTAACGACCTCACACTGCAATTTCACGCCCGTGGCGACTTCACCATAGAATCAGGTTACCAACTGGCGAAGCAGTATCTCAAGGAGCACACCAAGCTCGACGGCCTATTCTGCGCCACTGACCGTATCGCAATCGGTGCGATCAGAGCAATTCAAGAAGCGGGCCTCGTTCCAGGAAAGGATGTCTTGGTACTCGGCGTGGGTGATGATGAACTTGCTTCAGTATGCACACCAACGCTGTCTACGTTTAACTATGCGTTTGATAAAGCGGGAGAAAATGGAGCCAAGCTGCTACTCGACCGTATTGAGAAAAAAGGCTTTGAAATGAGCAAGATGGTGTTGACCTTCACCACTATTGACCGAGAGTCTTGCTAGCGATTTATTTCAGAGATCAGGTTATCCCAAGATAAAAAATGCCAACCTTCGAGTTGAAACGATAAGGTTGGCATTTGGTGATGCGACTATCACATCATGAGTAACACTCTCTATCTAAACGATATATCAAGCAATTAGAACCAAGTTTCCATCTGCAGTGCAAACAGAACCTCGCCGCCCTCTCCCATCGTTGCAGCATCTGCTTCAGTGCTGATCGAGTAACCATTCAGGTCTTCACTCCAATCCACATAGCTCACAGCGAAACGCAGTTCAGGCCTATCAAAGAAACCAGTGCTAGTTGAAAGCTTCAGTGTTGGTGCAACTGTCGCTTTGTAGAAACCGCCGCTCGCTTGCTCTGTCGAGTTGTCTAAATCCATGTATTGCAATGAACCTTCGTAAAACATCTCAAAGTTCTCTGTGAACTCTTGAGCTAATCGAACGTTTAAAGAAGCCCATGTGAACTCGTCATTCTTCTTCAAACGGTCTTGGCTATGCTCTGCCATTAATGCAGGTGCTAAGCGCCAGTTGTCGCCAATGCGAGTGACACCGTAGCTAAACAGGCGAACGGCTTTCGCGTCATCCAGTAGATCACCATTTGAACCGATGCCTTTTAGCTCTGCACCTAGGCCACTACCCACTAACATACCCGTTTTAGAGAAGCCTTCGCTCAGACCAAAGAAGTTGTCTCCATGGTACGCAAACATTGCGTGTACACCGCTTTCAGCTGCGCCATTTAGGCGGCTATCGTTGTCTGCTGAGGTCATACCGCTCAACATCACTTGCCATTGGCCAATACGGTTATTCATGGTTGCAATGTAGTTTTCTACATCTGTTGACGAGCTATCAATCTCACCAAAATCTCGGCCATAAATAGAGAAATTCGCTTTCCAGTTGTCGCTCATCTGAACGTCATAAACGCCCGCACCAGTACCTGATAAGAAGACAATATCCGAATCGAAAAAGTGAATATCAAAGTTGTCGCGATCGAATCGTTTACCCGCCCAAAACGTTGCTTCAGAAAACGCTTCAGATTCAGAGAACATGCTCAGACGGTTCAGTTCTGAATACACTTGTCGCACATTCAACTGGCTTTCGCTGGCAGTCCACTCGTTATTTGTCTCAGTACTGTCGGCCAACATGATGCGAAACAAAGCACTAGAGCCATCGTCTGCAAATCGCTTATGAATCAAGTTCGCTTCAACGTAATGATCATCTTCCACACCAAGACGTCCAATTGGAGCTCCAATGGCACCAGCTGCCGTCATGTAAGGTCCAGTGCCTGTCGCGCCATTGAGGTCGTCGTTGATCAATAACCCAGAGCGAGCATAGCCGTGAAACTCAAACGAAGAAGCCTTTTCATTGGCCTCGGTAGAGACCTGCTCTGTTTGTGCAACCCTTTGTTCTAATTCATTAATACGTTGCTCTAATGCTGCAACGTCTTCACTTGCTAATACCGATGTAGTCATTAGCCCCATTGTTACAGCAACCGCTAAAATGTGTCGTTTCATTCTGATGTTCTCACGTTAATTGTTTTGGATTATTTGCAAACGTTCCCAAAACAATTCGTAAGCACATTTCGGCTTATACTTTTGATGTATAAGCTCTATATCGAAGAAGAAATAGAAATCAGTCGTGTTGATTACTTCACTTTTGTATCTGAGTGGATGATAGATCGATAACTTCGGGAACGTTACCGAAAATGCATAATTCTGATAACTTTGTCACAAGTGAAATTGATTAATGGGCGAAAAATAGTGTATCGCGCACATTAGATATCTCAGAAAAATAGAGAGAAAATCCAGTACGAGAATTAGGAAAGGCGCTAAAAAATGCAACAGGTTGGCTATAAAAATTAAAGCCTGAGAAGCGATTTTTCAGGCTTTAGAAAGGCGTTCATTGATAACAATAGGTCGTTTTTTGAAAAGTGTATGACATTAACTAACGTGACAGTTTATAGAAGAATAAAGCGTTTAAAAGACTACTTTCTCTTACCCTGCTCCACCAACTTTTCATTCCATGCCGTATTGCCGTCACGCTTAGAGACATCGTACTCCGCACAGAACTGAGATATGGTCATATTGTTATCGCCAGTGGCAAGCTTGAGAGCCAACTGAACTTGTTGAAGCTTGCTTTGCAGTCGCAAGATTTGACCAGCATTTGGGCTTTTCTCTTTGGCGTATTTTAAAGCCGCATGCTTACGTTCTGCCGCGCCCGCTCGGCGATCTGCTTCTGATAACAGATACTTGAGTTGAGCAACACTCTTGCCTTTCTTGAAGGCAGGATCAAGCAACTCAACGCATTCATCAAACGATGGATCGATAACGTATGGGTCAACTTTATGAGCTTGTTGGCGCATCCATTCGAGTGCGAGTTTTTCATCTGACATAATTACATCTTTACCAAAGAAACAGCCCTATATGGTATCGCTCAATAGCAAACCGCTGCAATAACAAATTGAGTGACTTTACGCCTTTTTACACTGTGCCGATTGACTAATTTAACAATCACAGCTCCAATAGTTGGCTTTAACGCATCACAAACAGCTCTTCGTGGTAGTGCTTTTCAATATCAAATTGATAGGTGTCTAATTCTTTTTTCAGTGATGTAGAGAACAACTCCGGCCCGCAGAAATACATCTCGTACTCGTTGAGGTCGCCACATTGATTGACAATTCTTCCGGCGTTTAGCCGCGGTGAGTGCAAGGTATCTATCACGGTCAACTTCACACCAACCGCGTGTGCTAGGTGCCACAACTCATCGATTAATTGCTTATCAACACCGCGAGTACAATAAAACAGTTGAATACGAGGATGATCTCGTTCTGTTTTGAGCGCTTCAAGTGTTGCAAAAAACGACGCTATCCCGACACCACCAGCAATCCAAATTTGTGGCTTGCTTAGGTCAAAATAAAGTCGACCATAGGGTCCTTCAACCGTAACCGCATCGCCCGCTTTCACTCGTTCATATAGGCCATTAGTAAAATCACCCAGCTCTTTGATCAAAAAGCGCAGCTCTGGATCATCACTGCCAGAAACAATGGTAAACGGATGCGGGTCTTCATTACCGAAACGCAAGTACGCAAACTGCCCAGCTTTGTGACCTTGCCAAGATACCTCCGGTTTTAACACAAGCTCCATCACTTCAGCTTGTGGAAAATAGCGAGTCGAGATAATCGCCGCTGAGTGACGATTACGACGCCCAACCAAGCCCAACAAACTGTAAATCGCTGCGATAGACCCAGCCAAAGCAAATGCCACAGTTAGATAATAAATAGGTTCTCCCCAATACGCTCGTTTAAGCAGGATTACTGAGTGGAAAGCGATAAACAGGTACGCAACCGACATCAGACGGTGCGACAATTTAAACGGTTTGTACTTCACTGCCGCCCATAGTGACGCCACCAGTAAAATGAGCAACAAGTAGAAGCCCCACTCGCCAATACTCTGAGCAATACCGCGTAATTCATTGACCCATAACTCCCATCCAGTCAAAACAGCTTGCGGCCCTGAACCATCGTGTCGAACAGGCTTATCTAACACACCAGACACCACCAATGACTTAGGTATTTGGTACCACAACCAGTGTGTCACACCCAGTGCAACACCACCGATACCGAGCCATTTATGGACTCGATATGCTTTATCCATACCTTTCAGCCAATTCTCAACCATAGGCAAACGCATCGCCAAGATCATTGTGATGGACATTAACACCAGAGACAAAATACCTGAGTACTGAATCATGGCTGAGCGCCATTCAAAGACATCGCTTGAAGCGAATAATTGCGGTTCCATCGCAAACCAAAAGGCTGACATTGTGGCAATCATTGCCCAAATGATATTGCGGACTGTTTTCATTTGTTAACACTCATAAAGACGACATCATTACTTTAGCTCCTGTGATGTAAAGGGACGTCAACGTACGTAAATCTATGCAAAGGATCTCGTTCATTGTGCTGTAGCAGAGATAAAAGAGACAAACTGCCCACGGCCAATAAGCGCTCTTTGATCGATAAAAGCGGATTCTTCGTACATATAAGTCCGTTAGTGAGCATGCTCGAAGATAACAATAAATGAGAAGAAGAGAAGATATGAAGGACATGACCCTTTCTAAACAAGATATCCAAACAATGGACCCGCGCCACCGCATTCGTTTGGTTAACTCCCTATCTGGATTTAAAAGCGCCAACCTAATTGGTACTTGTGATAAACAGGGGCTTGAAAACCTTGCGATAGTGAGCTCTGTCATTCACCTAGGGTCTGATCCCGCGCTGCTTGGTTTTATTGTTCGCCCAGATAAAAGCCGACGTCATACGCTAGAAAACATCCTAGAAACTAAGTACTTCACCGTTAACAGCATTGGTGCTGACTTTGTTAAAAAGGCCCATCAAACCTCGGCTCGCTACCCTAAACCAGTCTCAGAATTCAACGCGGTCGGCTTAACGGCCTATTATGACGACACATTCCCCGCTCCCTTCGTCTTGGAGAGCAGTTTAAAGATAGGGTTAGCGTTCAAAGAACAGATAACAATCGAAAGCAATCAAACGCAAATGTTGATCGGTGAAGTTATAACGATTCACGCACCCAAACGCGCCGTGATGCCGGATGGCTACCTTGATTTAGAAGCGTTGGATTTGGTCACGGTATCAGGGCTTGATAGCTACCACGTAACTCAAAGACTGCACCGATTAAGCTATGCAAAACCACAACAGCCACTCTTTCCACTCACTCGTGAAGGTAACCCAACTTCATGGGAAGCTTTCGAACTCAATCTAAACTAATTTTGTTCGGCAATTTGCTATCAAAAGTGCTAACGTCCTTTAATTCCAAGAGATGCATCTCACACAGGCGCATCTCACTGAGCACACTATTCATTCTTACGTCTGTTTCCAAGGACCCTTTTGAAGTTAACTCACTTTAAATACAAAACGCGCGAAGGCCCAGACTACCGACATGGCGATCAGGTGTCATTCATGGACATCAAACAGACCTTCGGTATGGGCAGCATTCGTGTGGGGGCTTGGGTCACGAAAGAAGAAAAAGAGTTGGCCGCAAATCTGATATTCGACTCGCTAGCCGACTTGGCTTACATCTTGGCTTTGCCACCAGAGGCAATTGGCCTTCGCGGCACATTAGGCTTAGCGTTTGGCAGTGGTGGCAGAAAAGGCGTACAAGCACACTACGCCCCAAACCAGAGAGAATTAGCCCTCGCCAAGAACGCTGGAGCTGGCGCGCTCGCACACGAGTTCTGGCATGCGTTTGACCACTACATCGCCGAAAAGGCGTTTGAGATTGGTGACACCTCTGGCCCTCGTAAGCAAATCTTGTTCGCCAGCGACTGTTGGTTGCACGATAGAAAAGTACGATCTCATCCATTAAACGAGAGTTTGATGTCACTGTTCGATGTCACACTGCTTAGCGACAATAACCTAGACAAACACGATTACGTGGCTCGCAGTGTTATTGCCGACAAGGCGATGTCTGCCCGTTACTTCTCACTACCCACAGAGATGATGGCGCGCGCTTTTGAATCCGTGATTGAATCGTGTTCCGATATCAAGAACGCTTATCTAGTGGATGGCACAACCAAGCCTGATATGTACCCCGTATATCCGGATATGGCGCATCGAGAAGAGATATACCAAGCCCTGCAAGGTTACTTCGCACCATTAGGGCGATCTTTGAGTAAATAGCATTTTGAGTCAGTAACTCTCTGCATATTTACAATGAATGACATGTACCATAAGTTGATCATGTGTAAGCTCTGATATAACATGTACAACAAGCGGAACATGTAGAATAGTTAATTCATGAATGATTAACTATTCTGTGTATATAGAAAGATTAAACATATTCAAAAACAACAGGGTAAATAAGTGATGAATATTGTTTCTTTTACTGAGGCCAGAAATAGCCTTAAGTCTGTGCTCGATAGAGTGGTAGACGATTCTGATGTTACGGTAATAACCAGACGAGATTCAGAAGATGCAGTGGTCATGTCTCTTGATCATTTTAATTCAATGCAAGAAACCTTGTACCTAATGAGCTCGCCTAAAAACGCTGAAAGATTGGCTGAATCTATTGCTCAACTCGAAGCCGGAAATACAACCGTTCGAGAATTGAATAATGACGAATGATCGAAAGATTGTATTTACAGATAATGCTTGGGAAGATTACCTATACTGGCAAACCCAAGACAAGAAAACGCTCAAGAAACTAAATAAGTTGATTGAAGCCGCTAAAAGAACGCCCTTTGAAGGGATTGGAAAGCCGGAGCCACTAGTCGGCAACCTGTCTGGCTTTTGGTCAAGACGAATCGATGACAAGAATCGATTAGTGTATAAAGCAGATGACGATAACTTTTATATAATTGCTTGTCGTCACCACTGTTAAAAGCAGTAAGCAGCACATAGAAAGGGCAGTAATGATCAGTTGGCCATCTTTGGTAAAACTCGACGGTGATGATGAGCTTATTTACGTCGCATCCGAACACGAATTTCAAGCAGAATGCTCAGACATGATCTTGGGCGAAGATGATTACCTCATCGATTCTGAAGGCGACAGCTACTCGCTGCAATCAAGCTCAAATCAACTGTCTCTAGCTAAACTAGCAGACCAGTATTCGGTTGAGAGCGTGACCAAACTGATTCGAAATCACGAGTTCCAGAAAGCCGAAGTGTGCCTAATGAAGATCCACTTCCTAACTATCGAAGAAGCGATTCAGTCTTTGGCTTTTGAGGCTCGCTAATACTGCTTAAGAGCTCGTATCAAAGCGAATCCCCAAGACAGATTAAACAAAAACAGCGCCAATTCAGGCGCTGTTTTTGTTTGTTGTCTTAGCTATCTCAAAGAAAGCTAATACATTAAGCGATAAAAATCTGTGCCAGTGCGTAGCCTAAGCAACATGCGCCTACTACACCGATTAAGCCAACCGACATGAATGAGTGGTTGAAGTACCACTTACCAATCTTGGTGGTGCCAGAAACATCGAAGTTTACTGTTGCGATATCTGATGGGTAGTTCGGGATGAAGAAGTAGCCGTAAACCGCTGGCATCAAGCCGATAAGCAGGGCTGGGTCTAGTCCTAATCCAAGCCCAACAGGCAGCATCATACGTGCAGTAGCGGCTTGCGAGTTCACCACAACCGATACAATGAATAGCGCTAGTGCAAACGTCCATGGGTAGTTGGTCACCATTTCCACGATGCCAGACTTGAACTGAGGCATTGCGTATTGGAAGTAGGTATCCGACATCCAAGCGATACCGAAGATCGCAATCGCCGCCACCATTCCCGATTTGAATACCACACCGTTTGGCACATCTCGCGGGTCAGTTTTGGTCGCCAGCAAGATGATACCGCCGAAGCAGAGCATCATCATTTGGATGATCACCGACATCTTGATTGGCTTGTCGCCGTCAACGATGGTTCTGATCTCAGGCACCATCGCCACGATAACAATCACCACAATCGACAATAGGAAAATCAAAACCGCATTACGAGCCGAGGTTGGCAGCACTTCATCCAAAGACGTCGCAGTAGTGCTTTCGATACGCTTTTTCCACTCAGGATCTTTTAGACGAGCTTGGTATTCAGGATCGTCGTTCAGTTCTTTGCCGCGTTTCAGGCTGTACAAAGAAAGCAAAAACGTACCAAACAGCGTTGCAGGCACCGTCACCATCAAAATGGAAAGCAGTGTAATAGAGTGTTGAATATCAGAAAGCTGCGCGAGGTAGTACACCACAGCGGCTGAAATTGGTGATGCGGTAATAGCTAGTTGAGACGCGACAGACGCAGCTGCCATTGGACGCTCAGGACGAATCCCGTTCTTCAGTGCGACATCGCCAATGATCGGCATGATGGAGTAAACTGCATGACCAGTACCCAATAGGAAAGTCATCGAGTAAGTCACGAACGGAGCTATCAGGGTAACGCGTTTCGGGTTCTTTCTAAGCACCCTTTCCGCCACTTGCAGCATGTATTTCAAACCACCTGCCGCTTCGAGAATCGAAGCACAAGTAACAACGGCGAGGATGATCAGCATCACGGTGACAGGTGGAGACGTTGGTGGCATCTTGAAGACAAACACCTCGATAACCAAACCAATACCAGAAACAACACCTAAGCCAATACCGCCATACCGAGATCCGATATAAAGGACGACTAATAAAAATAGAAACTCAAAATACAACATAAGCAACCCTGCTAAAAATGTGGACTAATGTTATTTTCTCCCTAAGCTCAGCCATTTACTTATTGCTTGGTCACACTATGATTGCAGGCTCCCGGTAATTGTTTTTTATAAGATTATGGTCACGTAAACCGACCTGTAAGTTTATGAAATGTAATAAGAAGCCAGACGCACAAGCTAGATTTGTTATGTGGAATAATCATAATTGTTTCTGTTAGATCTGGATGGCCTATAAAACACAAGGCTCATAACTGAACGATATTATTTCAACCACAATCAATCACATTTAAAGTCATGCAGAAGCATATTGCCGAGCCGATTGGATATATTCTTACTGAACGTTGACTCGCCTATCACTAGACACTATGTCAAAATACCCGCCCTCACGATGACAACACATTAAGAACCACGGATATGAATTTTCAAGCTGCTATTTTTGATATGGATGGGCTGCTGCTCGACACCGAGCGACTTTGTATGCAGGTTTTTGAAGAAGCATGTCACGCGCAAGGTGTTCCGTTTTTGCAAGATGTCTACCTAGGCATCATTGGTTGTAACGCAAAAACCATCGAACAGATTTTTCGAAATGGTTACGGTGAAGGGTTAGATTACCCAGCGCTGAATAATGAATGGCGCACGCGCTACAGTGCAATTGTTAAAAACCAAGCAATCCCAGTAAAAGATGGCGTGATTGAGCTGCTTGAATGGCTAAAATCGAATGACATTCCAATCGCGGTGGCGACCTCCACTCAGCTTGATATCGCAAAGAAGAAGCTTGAGCTGGCTGGCCTAGATTCGTACTTCACTTCATTAAGCACAGGCTGCGAAGTGACTCACGGCAAGCCTCACCCAGAGATTTACTTGCTGGCGGCTGAACGCCTAGGTGTTGCGCCTGAAACCTGCCTAGCGTTCGAAGATTCGAACAACGGAATTCGCGCTTCTATGGCAGCCAACATGATCAGCTTCCAGATCCCTGATTTAGTAGAGCCATGTGACGAAGTGAAAGCGCTTGGACACACCATCAGCCCTTCTCTGCATGATGTGCTAGCACAGCTTCAACAAGCTGCAGCTTAAGCTCTGACTGACGTTGATAATGCTTTTATCAACGTAGACAAGCCCCTCTATTAAGCCGACTCACAGAGTCGGTTTTTTTGTTGGTATTCCTTTTATAAAAGATAAAAACTCGCGCTTGAAACTGTTAAAGTCGATGTGAAATAAATGCTAGGTGATCAACAAGATTGCTAACGTCTACATAGGGAGAAAGAGACGCGTGAAGGAAAAGTTTGAAGACCAACTGCTTGAGTTTGCACAACGAGAAATGACACAAGATGCAGCACACGACATTAGCCACATTAAGCGCGTAGTCAAAACCGCTAAGGCTTTGTGTGCTCAAGAACAGGCTAAGCTTGAAGTCGTTTACCCGCCGCTTACCTTCATGATTGTTTCACCTTTCCTAAGAACCATCCAGACAGAGCCAAAAGCTCGCAAATGGCAGCAGACAAGGCGATCTCTTTCCTCAAATCTATCGACTATCCCGCGTCCCATCTTGATGAGATCCATCATGCCATTGTCACGCACAGCTACAGCGCCAACATCACACCTGAAACCTTAGAAGCTCAGATAGTCCAAGATGCTGACCGCCTAGATTCTCTCGGAGCAATTGGCATCGCTCGCTGCTTGTATGTGGGTCAGAGCTTTAATGCCGAGCTGTATAACCACGAAGACCCGTTCGCTGAACATCGTGACTTAGATGACAAGCATTACAGCGTCGACCATTTCTACGTGAAACTGTTCAAGCTCGCTGAAACCATGAATACAGAATCCGCCAAATTAGAAGCCAACAAGCGAACCGACTACATGCGCGGTTTTCTTGTTCAATTGGCGACAGAAGCTTAAGCTCCTTTTCATATAGAAATTAGTCCCCATATCATAAAGAATCGCTTTAGTTTGGAACCTTCAATGACCCAAGAAAAATTCGACACCATTTATCAACGTGCGGCTCACCGTAAAGGCGGAGCGGCCGAACTCGAAAAGATTGTCCGTGCGCCCCTTTCACAAGCCGAGTTATCACAAATCACCGACGACCGTTGGCTAGCCGCCTTTACCGAGAAGGTATTCCAGTGTGGGATTTCGTGGAATGTGGTGAGGAAGAAATGGCCGCAATTTGAAGAAGTGTTCTTTGAATTCGACATCGAAAAGATGCTAATGCTGCCGAATGAGATGTGGGAACAGAAAGCGCAAGACCCGCGTATTATTCGCCACCTGACTAAGGTGATGACTATCCCTGCCAATGCCACCATGATTCATAATGCCAAGCGTGAAGCCGATTCATTCTCACAAATGGTTGCCGACTGGCCATCAGAACGCATTACAGAACTTTGGGACTACCTGAAGAAACACGGTAAGCGATTAGGTGGTAACACCGGTGCTTACACCTTGCGCCAGATGGGTAAAGACACATTCATCTTATCATCGGACGTTGAAGCGCACCTGCGCAGCACAGATGTGGTTGATAGCGGTCGTAACACTAAGCGAGCACAAGTTGCGGCAAGTAAGGCTTTCAACGAGTGGCAGCAGCAATCAGGTCGCAGCCTGAGCGAAATCAGCCAGATCGTGGCATACAGCTGCGGCGATAATCGCGTCTAGTTTTAGGGCTAATGACTTAAAGCTCTAGATTGCACACAGTTCCTTGCAAACTAAATGTTATAAGTCATTAACAAATAAGCGTGCATCGCACTTTCATCCGGTGGAATTGTATAGATAAATGTATACAATATAGGGTAATACTCATGAATTATTCTCAACCAACCCAACTCGACTAAACAAGGGTCCTTATCTCTATGACAGTTCTCAAAAACTCTGTCTCCAAAGGTGTAAAAACGAAAGTAACAGGCCAGACTCAAGACGATGTTGTTTACTGCCATATCTTCGATGCGATACTAGAACAAAGGCTGCCACCAGCCACCAAATTAAGCGAAGAAGCATTAGCAGAAATCTTTGGTGTTAGCCGTACTATTATTCGTCGTGCCTTGCTGCGCCTATCTTTAGAACAAGTTGTGGTGATCCGTCCTAACCGAGGTGCCGTGATTGCAGCACCCACAGTAGACGAAGCCAAACAGATATTTAAAGCACGCGAAGTGATGGAAATTGCTATCACAGAGCTAGCGGTTAAAAACGCGACCAAAGCTCAAATCGAAGAGTGTAGAAAACTGGTCGCGAAAGAGAACTGCGCCTTCGACCAAGGTGACTATGGTTCTGGCTTACGTTTGTCTGGTGAGTTCCACATCAAACTGGCTGAAATGGCTGAGAACGCGCCACTGCTGGCTTTTCAACGCAGCTTGGTATCGCAAACTTCTCTGCTTATTGCCCAGTACGAAACCGGCAGCCACTCAAACTGCTCTCTAGATGAGCATGAAGGATTGCTTGATGCGATAGAGTCTGGAGATGAAGAGCAAGCCGTTGACCTAATGCGAGAGCATTTAAGCCACATTCGCTCTAAGCTAAACCTAGACAGCAGCACCGCATCGAGCGACCTGCATGTTGTGTTCTCAGATCTGCTTAAGAACAAGTCATAATCGCTTCTATAAGCTATTAATGACTAACTGCTAATAGTTTCTTGTTGGCAACTATCAGTTAACAACTTTTTGTTAACAAGACGGGAGAGAAGTAAGCTTCTGCGATTACTTCTCTTTTTTTTACCCTCCCCATAATGATAGACGCGAAGATCGACTCATTTCACCTCAAAAAACTCTCGTTTCTGAGCAGAATAGTGCTCTTAGCTTTTACAGATTCACTTCCCACAGTGCCATAAATCTTGTCTTTATCTTGTATACATAGTTATCCATTCATTCACACCATAAAACTGTTCACTCTCACCCCAAACCCTTATAAAACAGACGACTACGACCAAAACTGAATTGTACACAATCCACCAAAGTGCAATGTTGTTGCATTTTTGTAAATAAATAGTTGACCACAGGGTCAGGATGGATAATTATTGACCTAGAAGTCAAAAAGAATACACATGGAAATATGTCGATATACAAGGAGGTCTCTTGATTACTTTTTTGCTCAATCAGGAAATAAGACGTGAAGACAATCTGTCACCTAACATGACAGTGCTCAACTACCTTCGTACCAAGGTTAATAAAACCGGTACCAAAGAAGGTTGTGGGTCAGGCGACTGCGGCGCATGTACGGTCGTTCTCGGTGAAGTAGTTGATGGGCAACTGCAATACCGTTCGGTGAACTCTTGCCTTACATTTGTGTCAGCGTTACACGGTAAGCAGCTGATCACAGTAGAAGATCTGCAAAACCGAGATAAGTCATTACACCCGGTACAGAAAGCGGTCGTCGATTTTCACGGTTCACAGTGTGGTTACTGCACGCCGGGCTTCATCATGTCGATGTTTGCCCTAGGCAAGAACAAACCCGATGCGAGCAAAGAAGACGTCATGGAATCACTGGCGGGTAACCTATGTCGTTGTACAGGCTACCGACCAATCGTTGATGCCGCGATGTCGCTTTCAACAGACCAACCTTTGATCGACCAATTTGCTGAGCTTGAACGCAACACCATCAAGAAGCTAGAAGATATTCAAGACACCGAGGCCAACTTACGCCTTGGTCACCTCACCGCTTTTTCCCCGAAAAGCACTGACGAGTTGGCCAAGCTTTTTCAAGCGCATCCGAACGCGAAGCTGGTTGCTGGCGGCACGGATTTAGCACTGGAAGTGACACAATTCCATCGCGAGATTGAAACACTGATCAGCGTAAACCTTGTTGAAGACATGAAGGTATGCGAAGAGACCGACACCGATTTAATCATTGGTGCCAACCTACCTATCAGCGATTCTTACTCACTACTGAAAAAACACTACCCAGATTTTGGGGAACTATTGCACCGCTTTGCTTCACTTCAAGTTCGTAACCAAGGCACCATCGGTGGCAATGTTGCCAACGCTTCACCTATCGGTGATACCCCTCCTCTACTGATTGCCCTGAACGCGAAGATCAAACTTCGTTGTGGTGATGAGTCACGCACCATGCCGATTGAAGATTACTTCATCAGCTACAAAGTGACAGCGCAAAAAGAGAGTGAGTTCATTGAACAGATCATCATTCCTAAGCCAACCAACGACAGCTTCCGAGCTTACAAACTGTCTAAACGTTTAGACGATGATATCTCTGCGGTATGTGGTGCGTTTGATATTCAAATCGAAGACGGCAAGGTGTCTTACGCTCGTATCGCCTTTGGCGGTATGGCTGCAACGCCTAAGCGAGCGGCGCGTTGTGAAAACACGTTATTAGGCAAACCGTGGACAGACGCTAATATTAAGTTAGCAATGCAGGAACTGTATAACGACTTTGAACCGCTCTCTGATTTCCGTGCAAGCCAAGAATATCGTTCATTGTCGGCAGCAAATATGTTGCGTCGTTACTTCATTGAACAACAGAACAAAAACAACCAAATCGAAACAAGGGTAACGTCTTATGTCTAAATCAAATTCCTCTGTTCACAAGAGCAATGCGATGACCCACGAAGAGATGGTTACCATTGCAAAACAAGACCTAAAAACTGGCGTGGGTAAAAGCGTTAAACACGACAGTGCAGCCAAACAAGTCACGGGCGAAGCGGTGTACATTGATGACCGCCTAGAGTTCCCAAATCAGCTGCACGTATACGCACGCCTGAGCACTCAAGCACACGCGAACATCACCAAAATAGATTTGTCACCGTGTTACGAATTTGAAGGTGTGGCGATTGCCATTCAAGCCAAAGACGTACCGGGTGAACTGGATATTGGTGCAATTCTTCCGGGTGACCCACTGCTTGCTGATGGCATAGTAGAATATTACGGCCAACCTGTGATTGCCGTGGCTGCTAACGATTTAGAGACCGCACGTAAAGCCGCACACGCTGCGATCATCGAATACGAAGAGCTTCCTGCAATTCTTGACGTAAAAGAAGCGCTAGAGAAAGAACACTTCGTCACAGAGAGCCACACTCAGCAGCGAGGTGACTCGAAAGCCGCACTGGCAAAAGCGAAACACGTGATCTCTGGTGACCTAGAGATCGGCGGCCAAGAACACTTCTACCTAGAAACTCAAATCAGTAGCGTAATGCCAACCGAAGATGGTGGCATGATCGTCTATACCTCGACCCAAAATCCGACCGAAGTTCAAAAGCTGGTTGCGGAAGTGATTGGCGTACCGATGCACAAAGTCGTGATTGATATGCGTCGTATGGGTGGTGGTTTCGGGGGTAAAGAGACTCAAGCAGCCTCTCCAGCATGTATGGCTGCGGTGATTGCTCACCTAACAGGTCGACCTACCAAAATGCGTCTGCTGCGTAATGAAGACATGCAGCAAACCGGTAAACGTCACCCGTTCTACAATCAATACACAGTCGGTTTTGACGACAATGGTGTGATTCAAGGTGCCGATATTACCGTTGCAGGTAACTGTGGTTACTCGCCAGACTTATCAAGTTCTATCGTCGACCGAGCGATGTTCCACTCAGACAACGCCTATTATCTAGGTGATGCAACTGTGGTTGGTCATCGATGCAAAACCAATACCGCATCGAATACCGCTTACCGTGGCTTTGGTGGCCCGCAAGGCATGATGACCATTGAACACATCATGGACGAGATTGCGCGTTACCTGAAAAAAGATCCTTTGGAAGTACGTAAGGCGAACTACTACGGCGAAGAAGGCCGTAACGTGACCCATTACTACCAAACCGTTGAAGACAACTTTTTACCTGAGATAACCGAACAGCTTGAGCGCAGCAGTGACTATCACGCACGTCGTAAAGAAATCGCTGAGTTCAACAAGCAAAGCCCTATTTTGAAGAAAGGCCTTGCTATCACACCAGTGAAATTCGGCATCTCGTTTACTGCGACTTTCTTGAACCAAGCAGGTGCGCTCATCCATATCTACACCGATGGCAGTATTCATTTGAATCACGGTGGTACGGAAATGGGGCAAGGCTTGAACATCAAAGTGGCACAAATCGTTGCACAGGAGTTCCAAGTCGATGTCGAACGTATCCAGATCACCGCTACAAACACAGACAAAGTTCCGAACACATCACCAACCGCAGCCTCATCGGGCACCGACCTCAACGGTAAGGCCGCGCAAAACGCCGCAATGACCATTAAGCAGCGCCTGATTGACTTCGCTTCTTCGCACTTCAAAGTGTGGCCTGAAGAGGTTGTGTTTAAGAACGGCATGGTGCAGATCCGCGACGAGATCATGACCTTCAACTCGTTTGTTGAACTGGCTTGGTTTAACCAAATCTCGCTATCGAGCACTGGCTTCTACCGCACTCCGAAGATCTATTACGATCACGAGAAAGCGCGCGGTCGCCCGTTCTACTACTACGCGTATGGTGCCTCTTGTTCAGAGGTTATCGTCGATACCTTAACCGGCGAGAACAAGATTCTGCGTGTCGATATTCTGCATGACGTGGGCGCTTCACTGAACCCTGCGATTGATATCGGCCAAGTCGAAGGTGGCTTTGTGCAAGGCGTCGGTTGGTTAACAACGGAAGAGTTGGTTTGGAACCAGCAAGGCCGCTTGATGACCAATGGTCCTGCGAGTTACAAGATCCCTGCGATTGCTGATATGCCAATTGATTTCAGAACGCACCTTTTAGAAAACCGTAACAACCCAGAAGACACCGTCTTCAACTCGAAAGCCGTGGGTGAACCCCCTTTCATGTTGGGTATGTCGGTATGGAGCGCACTGAAAGATGCGATTAGCTATGTCGCCGTCGATGGCGCGATTCCTAAGCTCAACACACCTGCAACGCCAGAACGTATTCTGATGGCAATACAGGAAGTCACTGAAACCGCTCCGACCTCGGTCGATGCTCAATCAGAAACGGCTTAGGGCTCGGTTTATATAGACCGCTTAGGGCGCAATAAATAGCTTAGAGCACCTATAAATAGCTTAGGAAGCATAGAAGGGATTTAGGAGGACATATGTTTAAGGATAATTGGATTCACGAACTGGCAAAACTGGAAGAGAACTACGAACCGTGTGTGATGGTGACGGTTCTTGAAGACAGAGGTTCCGTTCCACGCGATGCGGGCACCAAAATGCTTGTCACTCGTGACCGAATCATCGCTACGATTGGTGGTGGTCACCTTGAACATGTGGCCACTAAAATGGCGCGTGAGATGCTGATTGCCAGCGAGAAATCACTCAAAGTAGAACGCTTCAACCTAGGCGCTCGCTTAGGCCAATGTTGTGGTGGAATGGCAACGTTAAGCTTTGAACCGATTGGCACTCAACAGAACCACCTTGTGCTGTTCGGCGCAGGCCATGTTGCCAAAGCGCTGCTGCACATTGTGGCGACTCTGCCCTTCCGTGTGACCTGGATTGATGAACGTGAAGAAGTATTCCCTGAAACGCTGCCACACGGTGTGAAAAAGCTTGTCTCAGACGATCCAGTCGGTGAAGTAAAACACATGCCACCGAACAGCTATTACCTTGTGATGACCCACAACCACCAGCTTGATTTCGATTTAACCAAAGCGATTATCGACCGTGAAGACAGCCGTTACTTCGGAATGATTGGATCACTCACTAAGCGCAAGAAGTTCGATTTCCGCTTAGAGCAACGCGGCTATAGCCAAGAACAAATTGAAACCATGCTTTGCCCGATTGGTATTAGTGCGGTGAATGGCAAACATCCTGCGGAAATCGCAGTATCGGTTGCCGGTGAACTGATCGCACACTATCAAGGCCAAGCACTTGAACAAAAGCGCCCAACCAAACAATATCGAAATCAGGATTTGACCGATCAACACAGTCAACCAAGCGACGTAGGCGAACCACCATTGGAAGAGAAGATCGCCTAACACAAGTCGCAAAGCTTCAGTGACCATAACGTCGCTGAAGTCATTAAAAGGAAGTAAACATGACAACGCAACGCAAAGCTTATCGCGCCAGTATTTTACACAGCGTCGCCGACCCAAAAGACGTCGGCATCGATGAGTCTTACGACTATTTTGAAGACGGTGTTTTAGTGGTTGAGAACGGCCATGTCGTCGACTTAGGCCATGCGGACGAAGTATTAGCTCGCCAACCTAAAACACTCGAAGTCAAACAATACAAAGACAAGCTGATCACCTCTGGCTTTATTGATACGCACATCCACTACCCTCAAACAGGGATGATCGCGTCTTACGGTGAGCAGCTTCTTGATTGGTTAGAGAACTACACTTTCCCAGAAGAAAAGCGCTTCAAAAACCCAGTTTACGCACACAAAGTGGCGAAGCTATTCCTAGACGAATTGGCAAGCAACGGCACCACCACTGCACTCGTATTTGGCACGGTACACAAAGAGTCGGTCAACGTGTTCTTTGAAGAAGCTGAGAAGCGTAACCTACGTATGATCGCGGGCAAGGTGCTGATGGATCGCAATGCTCCTGATTACCTGACTGACACACCAGAATCTGGCTATACAGACTCAAAAGAGTTAATCGAAAAGTGGCACAAGCGTGGTCGTTTGCACTATGCCGTAACGCCTCGCTTCGCGCCAACTAGTACACCAGAGCAATTAGCTACCGTTGGCAAACTGCTAGAAGAATACCCAGACGTATACATGCACACTCACCTTTCAGAAAATGAAAAAGAGATCGAGTGGGTTAAATCGCTGTTCCCAGAGCGCGACAGTTACCTAGATGTCTATGACCACTATGGTCTGCTGCACAAACGCTCGGTATTCGCGCACGGTATTCACTTATCAGACTGCGAATGTAAGCGCCTCGCGGATACCGATTCTGCAATCGCCTTCTGCCCAACTTCAAACCTATTTCTGGGCTCAGGCTTATTCAAGCTACCGAAAATGGAAGAGCACGGTATTCGTGTCGGCATGGGTACCGATGTAGGCGCAGGCACCAGCTTTTCAATTCTGCAAACCATGAGCGAAGCCTACAAAATCATGCAGCTTCAACAAGAGAAACTGCACCCAGCCAAATCACTGTTCTTAGCAACTCTAGGCGGCGCACGTTCGCTGCATTTAGAAGACAAGATCGGTAACCTAGAAGTCGGTAAAGAAGCAGATTTCGTGGTGTTGGATCTACACGCTACACAGCTGATGCGCTTTAGAATGGAACAAGCTACCAAACTTGAAGAGAAGCTGTTTGTACTAATGAGCTTGGGTGACGACAGAACCGTTAGCGAGACTTACATCTACGGCGAAAAGGCCTACGATGTGAACTTCAAAGATTACAAAAAGCTCGTTAGTTAGGCTTAAAACCGAGTAACAATCGCTAGACAACGACAGCCGTCGTTAATTAAAAATCCGTCCAGATTTATCTAGCCTTTAAAGACCAGTTGCTGATGCCACTGGTCTTTTTTGTGCTTCATTCAAATAAATATAAATTAACCGCTCACAGACAACGATCTTCGGTGACGCCAAGTCATTATATTGATAGGTTAATGTTTATACATTTCGACTTCATACTTCACTTTAGCGTCTCTCTCGAACATTCGTTTCTCAGCTAAATGGAAGCACTCAATCTAGAAAGGAATTCTATGTTCGAACAGGTCGTCAGCATTCTGTTTCCCGTTTTTGCTTTAGCCAGTGCTGGCTTTGCGGTGGGTCGTTGGCTCAAGCCCGATTTCAAACCGATCAATCGCATCAACATGGATGTGTGTATTCCTGCTTTGGTGTTTGCATCGCTAACCACCATGCCTCTCGACACAGAACAACTGCCACTCATTACCGCCTCTTTGGTCGCGGTGTTGGTTCCTGCTTTATTGATGATACCAATCTGTAAGATCTTTAAGCTCAACTTCAAAGCTTGGGCTCCGCCACACATGTTCCGCAACAGCGGCAACCTCGCGATTCCTCTGTTCACGTATACCTTTGGCGAAAGCGCGTTAGCTCCTGCAGTACTGCTGTTTGTGGTGTCAGCATGTGTCCATATTAGTGTTGGCTTGGCGCTGTTGAGTGAAGGTAATCCGATCAAACAGATCCTCAAGATGCCGATATTCTTAGCCGCAGCATTAGCGATGACGCTCAACCTGTCTGGAATTGCAGTGTGGAATCCAATCTACGAAGCCACCTCACTACTCGGCCAAGCAGCCGTGCCTATCATGCTGTTGTCGTTGGGTTCGCAAATGGTGAACTTGAAGCTAAGCGGACTCAAAGTTGGCTTGCTGTGTACGGCTCAATCGCTGTTTACTGGTGCCATCGCCTTCGCCATCATCTACTTCTTTATCCCGCTGCCAACGCTGCACCTACAAATGATGGTGCTGTTCACCATGCTGCCACCTGCCGTGATGAACTACCTGTTCGCTGAACGGTTCAATGTCGAGCCGCCTAAAGTCGCATCTATGGTGTTGTTCGGCAACTTCCTAAGTGTGGTTACCTTGCCTATTTTACTGTCGTTCGCGCTGTCTATGTCGAACTAATTATTTGCGCACTTATCCAGTTTAAGCTCTGCCGTCACTTTAGTAAGGCGCAGAGCAATAGCGAAACAGACTAAGTAAGGACTTACATACCAGAAGAGGCTTTCTAGTGGCTGCTTCACCTGCGCTTCTCTGGTTTTTATGTATTGGTTTTTCTGCTTCTCATACTGACTCAGCATACCATCCACCCACACGGCATCGCTTTCAACCAGCGACACGCTCGGCGCAGGAACCGTAAAATCCGATGCGTTGGGTAACAGGGTAAAATCGACATCTTTGAACGTGATTGCCGTATTCAAATACCACAAACACGCTTCGTGGTGCTGAGCGTGACTATCTAAAGATGGCTGGCCGGTGCAGGTATCACTTCTTAATTTATCCAAAGAAAACTGCTGAACCGACTCTAAAATCGCCACCGCTCTGGTTTGTTCTGTTTCAACCCAATCACCCGCTACTTTCGCACGAATCTCAGACACTGCGCCCAGCATCCCGATACCCGCCAAGAACGGCCATAAATAATCCATAAGCTTCCATTTGCGTCGGCTCAAGTTGAACCCACACCAAATCGGAAGATGAAAAAGGAGCGTTAGCCCAAGCGATAGCAAAACGAAATTCAAGGAGCTAGAGAGCATGAGTTCGCTATCAAAGAAGTTCTTCATAATGAGAGACTTGCCTGTATAACAAAGAGAAATTTGATACTAAATTCGATATTTGAAAGGAGTGTGAGGGGAAAGTAAAAACAGCACAAAAAGTTAGGATTTGGATGAATAATATCCAATCGAAACTTGTTGTTATTTCAAAGCCAACACATGCTCGATAAAAGCCGACTTCTTTTCACGGTACTCTTCTTGCGACCAATCTTCACAAGACATTTTGAGGGTGTTGTATTGCTCCACTAATGCCGGATTCGCACGTAGCTTGTCACGAAACCTTAGAAAACATTCGAACTCAGAACCATTGGCAACTACTTGCAAGGCCACGTCATGTCCTGATGTAGACTCCAACATGCACAGCTCCGGCGTTCTTAAGGTATCGAGTTTCTCATTGAAGCCGAGTGTTGTGAGTTGTTCAATGGCGTACTCAAGTTCACTCGATTCAATACCGACGAATATATCCAAGTCGCCTTTAGATACTGCAGATGGAATAGAAGATGCACCTACGTGCTCAACTCTCGCGTTAGGGATTAGCTTTTTGATGTCACGTTCGTATCGGATAAACAGCTCGTTGCAAGCTGCTTGGTATTGTTCCGCGGGATAAAATTTCATATATCCTTACTCCGAATCACAAACTATTGAACACACCAATTGCTAACAGAAGCAACACGATGCTAATAGCTCCGATATAAGAGATTCTGGTTCGCTCTTTTTCAGTTGGAATCAATGGGGGGAAGCGCCCCAATGTGAATACTTTACAAACTATCCAGCCAGCTCCGTAACCAATGAACTCAATCAATATCGACTGAAACAGATACCTAAAGAATGAGCTCAATGCCCTAAAATACGCGACTATCAAGTCTTCCATTTTTTGTCCTAACTAAAGTCAATTTGGACTAAAAGTGCCATGGGTAGGTATTCACATCAAGTGCTAAATATAGAACTAAATTCATATGCTTGAATAACGCAAAAGCAATATTCGCTAGATAATCGAGAAAGAAATTAACTTAAAATGCCTGAGTTGGTCAGTGTCACGAGTCCAAACTCACGGCTTCACCAATAATAGTAAGCATTGCAAAGCAAACTACACATTTAAAATACATCTCAAAAAAGGCTTCTCAAGCTTGTAGCTTAGTTAACACTTTAATCGCAGACTCACCAAACGATCCATCTGGATGCTGCTTAGTATTCAAAAAAAAGTGACGCAATACGACATAATAAGTCTCTCTAACTGCAAAGATTAGATCCTTAATCTCATCCGGACTCAATGAATTATCCCTTAGTACAGATCTGTCATCATACCTCATATCTGTATGAGCAATAATTTTACTCCGAATATCTAGTACTTTCTGTACTGAAGTAGAATACGAGTGGAGACTTTGAGAGATTATATCTACTATTCTAGTGTGCCCATTAGCTGTTAAATTATCTTTTAAGCTTCGAATACTTGAAGATCTACTGTCGTTATCGAAAATTCGTCCCAAAGCCAATAGCATAGCCAAACTATGTGCTTCGTATGACGCATGTAGATAATAATTATACTCCTCTGACTCGAACTCCTTTTTAAATTTTGTCCTATTTTCAGAAACACCTAGTTCCCACCATATTTCTCTGTGCCTCGCAGCTTCATCAATAGACAGTTTCAAATCATTTAGTATTTTTTCAGTTTCTTTGTTCATAATTCCCTAATTACAGCTGGACGTACTCAACAAATGAAGTGTTACACAGAATTCCTAAAGTTTAAAACAACTCTTTTAAATCAAAAATAACAGAAGCTTACAGAGCGTTCTTACTGAAAAATCCATCTATAATCGGACTAAATGATGTACCTACTTTTATCTGTCCAAAAACAAAAAGCCCCGGTTATAGGAACCGGGGAAACAGGGTGGGATGAGTTTGGCGCGTGCCCGTAAACCAAACTCTCCCCAAGCCTCACCTAAGACTCATGCTCTTAGGTAAAGGATTTACATCATTATTGAAGCGTAGCGCCTTGCTCTACCCAAGTGCCGATCAGTGCGCGTTCTTCGTCAGTCATTTGAGTCATGTTGCCGAGCGGCATCACCTTAGTTGTTACGGTTTGAGCAACAATCCTTGGGACGTTGGCTTTGATCTCTTCTGGCGTATCAAACATCACACCACCTGGCGCAGCAGCAAAAGCGGCGTGGCTCGGGGTTGATGAGTGACACACAGAACAGCGCTCTTGAATGACTTTGTTGATGGTTTCAAAGCTGACGCCTGCGCTAGCAGTTTGCATTGCGTGGTCTGCTGGTGCGGCCTGAGAACTAGTCGTTGAAGCGGTGTCGTTTGCAGCAAGTTCTTCTGTCGCTGATTCAGTCGCGCTGACTTGCACTTCTTGAACCACTGGTGCTTGCACAACCGGAGTCATCTGCTTTTTCGCATAAGGTGAGGTAACAAACGCGAGCGTGATCATACCCAATGCTGCTACTGGTATTGTCCATGCAAACTTCTGACTACCATGACGGGTGTTGAAGTAGTGACGCACCAAGATACTGAAAATCGCGAGGCCAGCAAGGATCAACCAGTTGTATTCCGAGCCGTAAGTGCTTGGAAAGTGGTTACTGATCATGATGAACAGCACTGGCAGTGTCATGTAGTTGTTGTGACGAGAGCGCAGTAGGCCTTTCGCTGGCAGTGCCGGATCCGGTTCACGCTTCTCTTCAATCGCTTTCACCAAGTTGCGTTGTGCAGGCATGATAACGCGGAATACGTTACCCACCATGATGGTACCAATGATCGCACCCACGTGGATGTAGGCACCACGACCACTGAACACTTGAGTTAGGCCGTACGTAGCAGCAACGAGCAGCACAAACAACACAACGCCAAGTAACACGGGGGTTTTACCTAATGGTGAGTCACACAGTAAGTCATAGATAAACCAACCGGCAACGAATGAACCAATACCAATCGCGATTGCCGTTGTTGAATCAAGGCCAGAGCCCGGTGCAATCAGGTAAATCTCAGCGTTGAGGTAGTAAACCACACCCAGTAGACACACACCGGTGATCCACGTGAAGTAGGCTTCCCATTTGAACCAGTGCAGGTGCTCTGGCATCTCTGGTGGCGCAAGTTTGTACTTCTCTAGGTGATAAATACCACCGCCGTGAATTGCCCATAGGTCGCCTGAAAGGCCAGTTTTTGGGTTTACTCGGTTAAGGTTGTTCTCTAACCAAACAAAGTAAAATGATGCGCCTATCCATGCAACACCAACAATCATGTGAGCCCAGCGTATTGCTAAGTTCAACCATTCTGTAATATGCGGATCCATAATAAACTCCTGTATCACAACGCTTTAGCTAAGCGTTGCTCTTCCTTGTTGTCTTCCGTTGGCATATCTTCCAAATGCAATGCCACTAGGTCGTTCTCAAAATAAACTTCATCACAGTTGTGTCCTTCTCCGCCTCTATCGACGATCAAGAACTGGTCTTGATCGGTGAGGGCGAGCACTGGGTGATGCCACACCCCTTTGTGATAGTTCACTCCTTGACGACCGTTGCTCAAGAAAGCTCGGCTATTGGCTAATGTTGGCTCGTCGCCTTTTGGCGCAACAACAATTAAATAGGGTTGACCAAGTAATGGAATGAATGCCTGAGAGCCAAGTGGATGACGCTCTAACATTTTGATGGTCAGTGGGTAGCTCAACGGTGTGGCTTGGAAGATGCTGATGATGGCTTCTCCATCTTGGTCTTGCACATCCGTTGTCGCTAGCTTGTGGTAGCGACGTGTTGATCCACTATTGATCATGAAGAAATCACTATTATCAGACTCGATAACATCACCAAACTCAGTAAAAGCATGCTTAGTTAACGGTTCGATAGTTAAACGACGTATTCCATTACTCATACTCATTTCCTTACCTATTTCGCTTTCGTACCAAATAGACGCAAACGGCTAATACCACCATCTGGGAATATGTTTGCACGTACGTGGGTAATCGCACCAAGGTCGTTTACCTCAGAAATGAATTCGTGAATCTCGTGCGCTTGCAGCTTTTGAGCAGGCAGTAGTTCACGCCAGAATAGGCTTTGTGTTTCCACTTGATCGTCGGTACCGCCTTTCACATAAGCCGCTTGGATTGAGCAGCTGTCTGGGTAGTTACCTTTGAAGTGTGCCGTATCCACAACGATACGTTCGATATTACCTGGGTGGCCTAATGCCACGATTACCCAATCATTACCCGGCGTGCGACGGCGCGCTGTTTCCCAGCCATCACCCATGTTTTCACCGCGGCCTGGGCCTAAGATGTTGGCTTTATTACCGTAGTGCTCATCACTACATGCCAGTGCTCGGCCACCGTGCTCAACGGCTGCTAGGTCAACTTGTTGCTGAGAATCTATTGCGTCCCAATCCACGCTTGGTCGGCCATAAACACGTAGACGTGCGACACCGCCGTCTGGGTAGATGTTCAAACGTAGGTGCGTAAATACTTGGTCACTTTCGATGTCTTCAAGATGATGATGATCACCCTGTAGTGCCATTGAAGGCAGAATTTCTTGCCACTCTGTTGAATCTGTTGGCTCACCTTGTGGTGAATAACACGCGTCGATTGATGCCGAAGGTGGGAAGTTACCTGTGAAGAATGAGGTATCAATATCAACGCCAGCAATGGTGCCAGCTAGGCCAAGGCGAACGACACAGTAGTCGTAACCTTCGCCGCGTTTGCGTCTGCTTTCCCAGCCGTCCATCCACTTGCCGTTGTCGTCATATAAGTCGTCTTTCCACTCTGGCGCTGCGTGGCTGAGTAGACGGCTTTTATCTGCGAAAAAATCGTCGGTTGCGAAGATAGCTTCTGCGCCGAGTTTTTCGTCTGCAAGGTTTATGTACTGTTCAAATTTATGGGTCATGTCCGTGTAATCCTATGAAATTAATCAAGTAATAATAAAATGAGAACTTAGTGGCTTATGTTTTTACAAATCAAACCTTTAACGCACTAAGACTGGGCTGAGATAGCTGTTAACTCCGTTAACTTACATATCCCAGAGACGAAACATCGCGATCTTGTTGATCTCTTGAATCGCCGTAGCAAACTCAGTTTCACTATCATTTCCTAATCGCATCTCGAACGACTCAAGAATTTGGTAACGATTGGCTCCCTTCACCGCCATGATAAAAGGGAAATTGAAGCGACTTTTGTAGCTGTTGTTGTAAGAAGTGAATTTTTCAAATTCTTCGGCGCTGCACTGGTCGATGCCCGCCCCCGCTTGTTCTTTGGTCGACGACTCGGTGAGTTCGCCGTTTACTGCTGCTCTGCCCGCTAAATCTGGGTGAGCATTGATCAAAGCCAACTGTTTGCCTTGGTCGGCATTTAACAAGGTTGATGCCATTTTTAGATGAAGATTCTCGATATGATCATCTTCGGCATTCAAACCTTGGTCATAAACCGCTTCAGCAACCCATGGGCTGTGTTCGTACACATCAGCAAAGTGCGCGACAAAGGTATCGCGGTTCATGGTTGTTGGTTGGCAAGATCGAAATTCAGTCACGTTAAGCCTCCTTGCTGTTCGTTCTAATTTTGTTGTTCGTTGTATGGGTGATGTTGGTGCCAGTGGTTGGCGATATCGATTCGACGACAAAGCCACACGCTGTCATGCTGTTTTACGTAATCTAAGAAACGTCTTAATGCAGCAATACGACCGGGACGACCAATAAGACGACAATGCAGTCCTACCGACATCATTTTCGGTGCGGTTTCGCCTTCCATATAAAGGGTGTCAAAAGTGTCTTTTAAATACTGGAAGAACTGCTCACCAGAGTTGAAGCCTTGCGCTGTTGAAAAGCGCATATCGTTTACATCGAGTGTGTAAGGGATCACCAGTTGTGGATCACCGGTTTCGGTGTGCCAATAAGGCAGGTCATCATCATAGGCATCTGAGTCGTAAAGAAAGCCGCCTTCTTCTGCGACTAAGCGACGCGTATTTGGACCCGTTCGACCTGTGTACCAACCTTGCGGGCGCTGACCCGTCACTTGTTGGATGATCTCAATCGCTTTAGTCATGTGGTCGCGCTCTTCTGACTCATCAATGTATTGATAGTCGATCCAGCGATAACCGTGGCTACAAATTTCGTGGCCCGCTTCGACCATAGCTTTGGCAACGTCTGGGTGACGCTCAATCGCCATTGCGACAGCAAATACGGTCAGTGGGATTTCATATTCATCGAACAAGCGAAGAACACGCCACACACCCGCACGGCTACCATATTCATAGATGGATTCCATGCTCATGTGACGTTCGCCTTTGATCGGCTGTGCTGACGGGATCTCTGAGAGAAAGGCTTCAGACTCGTCGTCTCCATGTAACAAACAACGCTCACCGCCCTCTTCATAGTTCAATACAAAAGAAACCGCGACGCGCGCATTACCTGGCCATTGAGGGTTGGGAGGGTTAGCTCCGTAACCGATCAAATTTCTTGAATAATCCTTATTCATCCAAGTACTCCTAACATAAGTGGTTGGCTTAGCCGCTCTTTAGCTGGTTCATCAATATGATTCTTCTATTGGTGATTCCGCTATTGGTTATTTCAAAACCGAGTAACCTTACCCCTGTACATTTATTGTATACAATTATTTATCTCTATGTAAAGATTTTGTTATTCAAGTTAAATTTTGTTACTTTTGTAATTTAAAAACAATAACTTAACAAATCACAACCTCACCAAAAAACGATAATCAGGATCTATAAAGCCAGAAAAAAAGACACAATAGTTTACATTTTTCCAACAATTCGCTTTACTAATTGTGTACAGTTCGTACATAGTTAGTGATAACAAAGTGACCAGTTGCACTCTTTTGCAAGGTCGAAATGGATACATAAACCACGGAACAGAGGAGCGCCAAAAGCGCTATTAAAGGACTATGGGAAGATTAACAACACACGTATTAGACACCACACACGGCTTGCCTGGCGCAGAGATCAAGGTAGAGCTTTATAAGGTAAACGAAGACTCAACAGAAAAGCTGGCGACGGTACTCACCAACTCCGATGGCCGAACCGATGCGCCGATTCTGGCAGGAAATGATTTCCGACCGGGGAAATACCAATTGGTGTTTTACGTCGCCGATTACTACAGAAGCAAAGGCGTGGAGCTGGATGGCGTACCCTTCCTAGATGATGTGGTTATTCGCTTTGGTCTAGATGATCCAGACGCGCACTACCACGTTCCTCTTCTCGTCTCGCCTTACAGTTTCTCAACCTATCGGGGCAGTTAGTCCCGTGACCTAGAACTTCGAACTAGGCTCAATCACCAAATATTAAACAGATTCACGTGTACACCCCAAAGGTGTGCACCCACTAAACACGCTCATATAAAAATACTAACAACGTTATTAGTTAGAAGTTGATGACTAAACAACAGATAACTAAAGAAATAACGGCTAGGAAAAAACCTTAAAACTTAATATTGAAATCTCGCTGTATTCAATAAATGGATCACAACATAAAAGGACTTGCTGACATGAGTGAGAGTAAAACAGAAATACTCAACCAAGATGCGAACAACGGAATTTTAGAGAAACTCTTTAAGATTAAGGCACACGGAAGCAGCGTAAAAAATGAGTTAGTCGGCGGTGTCACCACCTTCGCAACCATGGCTTATATCATCTTCGTTAACCCACAAATTATGGCCGCTTCAGGTATGGATGCAGGGGCTGTATTTGTCGCTACCTGTATTGGTGCCGCGATTGGTTGTTTGTTAATGGGCTTATTCGCGAACTGGCCTGTCGGCCTTGCACCGGGCATGGGCTTGAACGCCTTCTTCTCTTTCACGGTTGTGAGCAAAATGGGTTACAGCTGGGAGGTGGCACTGGGTGCGGTGTTTATCTCCGGTATCTTGTTTGTCGGGATGAGTTTTTACAAAGTCCGCCAATGGATCATCGAGAGTATTCCAGAGAGCTTGCGCTATTCAATGACTGCAGGTGTTGGTTTGTTCTTAGGTCTAATTGGCTTAAAAACAGCGGGTATCGTCGTCGAAAACCCAGCAACTTTGGTTTCATTGGGTGACTTCACGAAACCAGAAGCTCTGCTTGCTGCGATTGCATTCTTGATCATTGCGGTTCTGAGTGAGCGTAAAGTGTTTGGCGCGGTGCTTATCGGTATTTTGAGTGTAACGCTAGTCGGCATGATGCTTGGCCTAGTTCACTACGATGGCTTCTTCGCTGCACCACCAAGCTTAGCGCCTACCTTTATGGCAATGGATATCGCCGGTGCACTAAACGTATCGATGATCAGCGTTATCTTGGCTTTCCTTTTTGTAAACATGTTTGATACAGCTGGTACCTTGATGGGCGTAGCTGAGCGTGCAAACCTGACCAACCCTGAAACGGGCAAGATTGAAGGCCTAAGCAAAGCACTTAAAGCCGACAGTATTTCAAGCGTGGCAGGTGCGTGTGTAGGCTGTCCGCCAGTAACCAGTTATGTAGAGAGTGCAGCCGGTGTTGCAGCAGGCGCACGTACAGGTCTTTCAGCAATCGTGGTTGGTGTGTTGTTCTTAGCGGCAATTTTCCTATCACCGCTTGCAGGCATGATCCCCGCTTACGCAACGTCTGGTGCTCTTATTTACGTCGCATTCGTGATGATGAGCAGCATGCAGCACGTCGATTGGAAAGACTTCACTAACGGTGCTCCAGCCGCGATTACCGCACTAATGATGCCACTGACCTTCTCTATCGCGAACGGTATCGCATTGGGTTTCATTACCTACACAGTGCTTAAGTTGGCGACAGGTAAAACCAAAGATGTGTCTATCTCGATGTACTTCCTAGCGGCTATCTTCATCGCCAAGCTAGTGTTCATCGGTTAACCCTAAAGCTCCTGAGCAGTCATTTCTTGATTGCTCACAACGTTGCTTGGCTGGTTCGCAAGCCAAGCAACAACATGATTTTTAAGAAAGCTAATTGCATTGATGACGAAAGAGTAGAAACCCTACCGATTCAGTGCACTTTTTTATGACCCTACGCAGTTTGTAGAAGTCATTATTTGACCGCCAATCGCCTGTAAACGGAAACGCAGGCAGAGGAATATCAAATGAAACTTCTGTACACCCTTAATGAAAGACCGCCCCATGGGCTAACCCTTCTACTCGCTTTACAGCACATGCTCGCCTCGATTGGTGGCATCGTCGCTGTCCCTCTTATTGTCGGTGCCTCCATCGGTCTACCCAACACAGAGATCGTTTCACTGATCAATGCGGCGCTATTGGCTTCTGGTATTGTGACTGTCGCGCAATGTCTCGGTTTTGGCCCTGTTGGTATTCGACTGCCTGTTGTAATGGGCTCAAGCTTTGCCTTTTTAGGGGTCGCTATTTCGATCGGTAACGAAGGTGGTGTCGCCGCTATCATGGGCTCGGCGCTTATCGGTTCATTCGTGGTAATTGGTGCCAGCTTCTACATGGACAAGGTTCGCAAGCTGTTCCCGACAGTGGTAAGTGGTGTGGTGGTTACCCTAATCGGTTTAACCATTTTACCGGTTGCCATGAACTGGGTTGGCGATTCTCCTGCCAACACGGAACAATTCGCCACCCTACCTAAACTGTTTCTCGCACTGGTTTCTTTGGGGATCGTGATTGGCGTATCGGTTTACTGTAAAGGCGCGGTTGCGGCCTCCGCTATCGTGATTGGCCTAGCAGGTGGTTACATTGTGGCGCTGTCACTCGGCATGGTCGATCTTGAGCAGATCAGCTCTGCTGCTTGGGTCGGTGGCCCAGAACCACTCAAGTATGGCTTTACGTTTTCTGCTAGTGCCATCATCAGCATGAGCTTGGTGTACATCGTGGTTATCGCTGAAGCAACCGGTGACTTCATGGCGCTTGGCAACAACTGCCAAACCCAAGTATCCGGTAAAGACTTAAAACGTGGTCTTCTAGGCGATGGTCTTGGTAGTACCTTGTCTTCGATTTTAACAGCGATGCCACTAGCGTCATTCAGCCAAAACGTCGGCATTGTTGGTATCACAGGTGTGGCAAGTCGCTATGTAGTAGCTGCAACCGGTGGTTTATTAATTTTAGGTGGTTTATTCCCGAAATTAGCCGCTATTGCCGTCACGATTCCGAAACCTGTTTTGGGTGGTGTGGGCTTTGTGATGTTCGGGATGATTGCTTACGCGGGTATCCGCATGTTGATCAAGGCCGCAGACACCAAGCGAAATGCCTTGGTAATCTGTGTAGGTTTAGCGTCTGGCTTAGCCGTCACCTTCGAACCAAGATTGCTTCAACATTTGCCACACGATTTGGCCAATTTCCTTCACTCTGGCATTACGACTGGCACCATCATGACGGTTGTTCTTAACCTTGTATTGCCTAAATCTTCACGCGCAGAAGAACAAGAAGCGTTAGCCGAAAGCCAAGCGCAAGTTGAGCTAGAAATGAAAGAACAAGCAGAAGAAGAACTACACTCAAACGAGCAATTAGAAATTCAACAAGCAACAACAGAAACTGAAGTTCAAACGGCATCAGATAACCCTGAGCCAAAAACGAACTAGATAAATCGCTAACGAGCGTAAAACCGATTTCCGTAGAATCACGGGCGTAACGATAACAGTGAATGTCTCATCGCCCTTGATTTGAATTTATCTTTCAACAACAAATACCAAATAAAGACCCTCTTCCCTGAAAAGGCTGAGATGGCTAAGGACTACTATGAATGGAAACCATCTGGATTAAGAATCCTCTCGCAATCTACACTGGCTCGCAGGCTGATGCAGAAGGCGGAATCGTCATAAAAGGTAATAAAATCATTGAACTGGTTGGCAAACACAAAGAGCCGACCTTACCCGTAGATTACAGCGTCGACGCCTCTCGTCATGTTGTGACTCCTGGGCTTATCAATGCGCACCACCACTTCTATCAAACCCTAACGCGAGCCTACCCCGGCGCACTCAATAAAGAACTCTTCCATTGGCTACAAAGCCTCTACCCAGTTTGGGCCAACCTCGATTCGGAGATGATGAGCCTCGCAACAGAGCTTGCTCTGGTTGAGCTGATGATGTCGGGCTGTACCACTGCTTCCGATCACCATTACTTGCTGCCAAACGGGCTTGAGCACGCTATTGATTTGCAAGTCGAGGCCGCAGAGAAACTGGGCGTTAGAGCGATATTTACCCGAGGTTCCATGAGCCTAGGGGAAGATGAGGGTGGATTGCCACCAAGACACACCATTCAAACCGAACAAACCATCATTGATGACAGCCAGCGCTTGATTCGTGATTACCACCAGCGTGATGAAGGGGCGATGATTCAAATCGCGCTCGCGCCTTGTTCGCCGTTCTCAGTCACTACCGACCTGATGAAAGAGACCGCCAAGATCAGTGAGCGTGAAAACGTCATGATGCACACGCACCTATGCGAAACGCTCGATGAAGAAGACTTCTGTATAGAGAAGTTTGGCTTGCGCCCAGTTGATTACCTAGAAGATGTGGGTTGGCTGAACGAGCGCACTTGGCTCGCTCATGGTATTCACTTCAATCCAGAAGAGATCAAACGTTTGGGTAAAGCAGGCATTGGTATCAGTCACTGCCCAACTTCCAATATGATGTTGGCTTCCGGTATTTGTAAAAACAACGATCTAGAAGCAGCAGGCGTAAAAGTCGGGCTAGGTGTGGATGGTTCGGCCTCAAACGACGGCTCTAATATGATTGCCGAAGTGCGCATGGCGATGTATCTACAACGCCTGCAATATGGTTCCGCCAACGTTTCACACTTTGATGCATTACGCTGGGCGACATCCGGTTCTGCCGCGGCAATGGGCAGAACCGACATTGGTACACTAGAGGTTGGCAAACAAGCCGATATCGCGATGTTCAAGCTCGATGATATTCGTTTTTCTGGCAGCCACGACCCACTGGCCGCATTACTACTTTGTGGTGCTCAACAAGCGGATAAAGTGATGGTTGCAGGTAAGTGGCGAGTGAACGATGGCGCTGTGATTGGCGTAGACATGGAACAACTAATGCACCGCCACCATGCAGCTGCAATGAAGCTAGGTAAACTGGCGATGAATAATTAAATACTCTCTAACTAGAAAAGCGAAAAAAGGCCGACGTGATGTCGGCCTTGTTCATTCAGTTCGATTTTTAGAAACCGATTTACATCTTAATCCATCAAGCTCTTCGACTTAATCGCCTTCTTAGAAAGCTCTTTGGCAAAGGCTTTGATATCTGTTTCAAACTCATCGACGCTTTGGCGGATTTCATCCAGTTGAACGGTTTGCATTACACGGTTTTCCATTACGATTTGGCCGTTCACAATCGTCGTGTCGATGTTGCTTGGGTTCGCTTGGTAAACCAAGGTCGCGTAAGGGTCGTAATTTGGCATCATGTTCGCTGATGTTGTCTCTACAATCACGATGTCTGCCTTCTTACCCGCTTCAAGAGAACCGATTTGATCTTCCATGTGTAGGGCTTTCGCGCCACCTAATGTCGCCATCTCGATAACTTGCTCAGGAATCATGATAGTGCGGTCAGAATGCTTTAAACGTTGCATGTTCGCTGCGTAGCTTAATGTGCGCATGATATCGACTTGGTTAGAGCTCATTGGGCCATCTGTTCCTAAGCCTACTCGCATGTCAGCACGGTACATATCCCATGCTGGTGCGATGCCAGTTGCACCTTTAGCGTTCGCCATTGGGTTGTATGAGATACCCGCGTCAGCTTGCTTGAGAAGCTTTTGATCGTTCTCCGAAAGATGGATACCGTGAGCAATGACTACGCGCTCGTCCAGCACACCAATTTCATCCATGTATTCGACTGGCGATGTTGCCTTAGTTTCATCTTTGATGCGTTTCTCTTCATTTGGGAATTCAGCAACGTGAATCAGCACTGGCACATCGTATTGAGCAGACAGCTTGTTGATTTCTTGCAGCTTATCTTTACTCACGGTGTACACCGCGTGTGGTGCATAAGCAGGTGTGATTAACTCATCGTTTTTGTATTGTTCGATAAAACCCTTCGCGTAATCAATTCCACCGTAAGGTTCTTTGGCATCGACCACCGGGAACTTAATCACGGTTTCGCCGAGCACGGCGCGCAAGCCAACTTCTTTGGTCGCCTTGGCCATTTCGTCCATGTGGTAGTACATATCGGCGTAAGTGGTCACACCGCTTTGTGCCAATTCGATCGAGCCAAGCTTAGTCGCGTTGTAAATCAGTTCACGGCTTAGCTTTTCGGCTTCTAGAGGGAAGAAGTAAGCGAACAGACGATTCGAAATACCCTCTTCCCCTAAGCCACGAAACGCGATCATCGGTAAATGGTTGTGCGCGTTCACCATACCCGGCATAACGATTCCATCTTGAGCATCAATCACCTTTTCAGCGCGATATTGAGTGATCAAATCCTCGTTACCAACTGCGATAATCTGGTCGTCTTTCACCACTACCACACCATCTTCAATCACATCCATTTCTGAATTGATGGTGAGAACCTGTCCGTTGGTGATGATCAGATCAGCGTTGTATGTTTGCGTCGCGACCGTTGAACCGCAACCTGCAAGCAGAACTGCGCTGATGGTGCATGCCAAGCTTTTAAGCGTCATTGCTAAACCTTAATGTTGTGCGTGTAATATTGTTAGCGGCTTCATCTATAAGTTTCCAGCTTTTCGCTTTTCAGAAGAGTAAGTGCCGCCAATTTTCGCGATACTATAACCTGTCATTTAAATAAAATGGCATACCTAATCGAACCGAATTCAAGATAAATGAGTTATTGCACAACAGGTCACAAAAGAGGTTCTGTGCTTATAGTCACTCACACACCTAGATAAACGTTCAAACAACATTAGCTTTTCACACCACAGCCTTTAATCACTAACTGTGTGATGAACTGAGCGGCATCGGCATAGTCTTTATCATCGAGTTGGTCCTTCTGCATCACGCTGCAAATCTGCCAGCCAAAATCGGCGTAGGTTTGAGTTGCCGCCCAGATGGTAAACATCAGGTGATGAGCGGGAACATCGTCCATTAAGCCTTGCGCTGACCATGTCGAGAACTTATCAAGAATCATCTGGGATTGCTTATACAGCTCGTCACCAATCTCTTTCGGCAGCACTTTCGCGCCAGACATCACTTCATTGGCAAATACCTTAGAGGCATGTGGATGATCGCGAGAAATGATCAGCTTGGTTTGAATATATTGAGACAAAGCTTCAACAGGATCGCTGAGCTCTTCAATCGGACGAGACGCTTCTAGTAAGGGTTGAGTGACGGTTTCAAGCACAGCGTTGTAGAGCTTATCTTTAGAGCTGAAATAATAGAATACGTTAGGCTTGGGAATGTCGGCCGCTTTCGCGATATCGGCCATTTTTGTTGCAGCATAACCATGAGTGGCGAATTGTTCACACGCGACTTCGATGATTAAATCTTGATTCTTTTGTCTGATCCTAGACATATTGCATCCTTTACAGCTCGTTACTAAAATCATAGTAATCAACGTGCTTCATTAGTCCAGAAGATAATCTCAGAACTCAAGGTCACCGCATTGATAACAATAAAATGGCCGCTCTATTTGTTAAGAAGCGACCATTCCATACCGTGTTTTTGAACTGTTCAAGTTAAAGAATCAATATCGCGCGGAAGTCATTCACATTGGTCAGCGTTGGCCCCGTGGTTAGAAGCACATCGACTTGTTCGAAGAAATCGTAACTGTTATTCGCATCGAGGTAATCTTGCGCTTTAAGCGACAGGCTCGAACCTTGCTGCCATGTTTGAGGTGTGATCCACGCACCCGCATTATCTTCCACGCCATCAATCCCGTCGGTATCGGCAGCCAATGCAAATATGTTGTCTTGGCCTTTGAGCTCGTTATACAAGCTTAAAAGGAACTCACAGTTACGCCCACCGCGACCATTTCCCTTAACGGTTACCGTGGTTTCCCCGCCGGAAAGTATCACGCAAGGCGTCTCGAATGGGTGCTTGTTATTAGCCACTTGCTTAGCCAGCGCTGCATGAACCTTCGCCACTTCTCGCGCTTCTCCCTCTATGCAATCACTCAACACATAAGCCGGAATACCTAAGCCTTCAGCTTCTGCTGCAGCGGATTCCAATGCCGACATCGGGGTGGCGATAATATGGTGCTCCGCGTTCTTCCAACAGGCATCATCTGGCTTAATGGTCTCTGACTCTGGATTATTTAGCCATTCAAATGCCGAGCGTGGTGTTTCTATTTGATAACGTTCTAAAATGGCCATCGCATCAAAACGCGTGGTGGTGTCGGGTACGGTTGGGCCCGATGCAATCACACTGATGTCATCACCCGGCACGTCCGAAATCGCCAGTGACACAACTCTTGCTGGATACGCAGCTTTGGCGAGTCGACCACCTTTTATCGAAGATAGATGTTTGCGCACACAGTTCATCTCATCAATGGCGGCGCCTGATTTAAGCAGCGCCTTATTGATTTGTTGCTTCTCTGCTAGGCTGATGTCACCACCGGGTAAGCTTAATAGTGCAGAGCCGCCACCCGACAATAGACAAATAACCGTGTCGTCAGCGCTCAAGCCACTCACCAATTGCAGCATACGTTGGCTCACTTCTAAGCCCATCGCATCTGGCACGGGGTGCGCAGCTTCAATCACTTCGATATGTTCGCAAGGGGCGGTGTGTTCGTAGCGGGTCACGACTAAGCCTTCAAGATCACGCAGTGCGAGATCTTGCTGTTGTTTAACTTGCCAGACGGCTTCGAGCTCAGCGGCCATCGACGCGGCTGCTTTACCTGCTCCTATAACGACAGTTCGCCCAGCTTGGTTAGCAGAGCGATAAAAAATGTCTTTAGGAAGAAAAGGTTCGATGTGATTTTTAGGTAGCGCCTGATTAACAGCACTTGAGAAAAGGGTTTGCAGAAACTGCTTAGCATCAATGTCCATCAGCCACTCCTTAGTTGACGGAGAAAAAAAGAACCCCGATACAAGGCCAAAGGGTGCCTGCTAAGATCAAGTTGGAAAGGAACAACTTCAACCTCTGCCTCGTATCAGGAACGCGTATAAAAGGAGACGAAACTACGCGATTTATAAACAAACTGTTGGGCTACGAATCGATAGCAGCCTTAATTAATTAGCGAATCGAGTGATCAGAACGTTTCTCAATCGCTTGAATAAGCGCAGAGTGGTCCCAACCTTCACCGCCCATTTCGGCACACTCGCCAAACAGCTCTTGTGCATTTGCCGTGTTCGGTAGCGCAACCCCTAGCTCCTGTGCGCCCGTTAGCGCAAGATTTAAGTCTTTTTGGTGAAGTGAGATTCTAAAGCCAGGGTCAAATGTGCCTTCAACCATACGCTCACCGTGCACTTCCAATATCTTAGAGTTAGCAAAGCCACCTAATAAAGCCTGACGTACTCGCGCTGGATCAGCGCCTGCTTTCGAAGCAAAGACTAACGCCTCAGACACGGCTTCGATATTCAGAGCAACAATGATCTGGTTCGCCACCTTACAGGTTTGACCCGCACCGTTGTCGCCCACCAGCGTAATATTCTTACCCATGATTTCAAATAGCGGACGTGCTTTGTCAAAGGCGTCTTGCTCACCACCAACCATGATAGTCAGCGCTGCATTAATAGCGCCTACTTCGCCACCTGATACCGGTGCATCAAGGTATGACGCCACGCCTTCGTTGATTCGCGCTGCGATTGCTTTGGTCGCGATTGGCGAGATCGAACTCATGTCGATAACCAGTTTCCCCGTTGCGCCACCCGCCGTTAGGCCTTTCTCGACGCCGTTGTCACCAAACAGGACATCTTCAACTTGTGGTGTATTCGGCACCATTAGGATAATGATATCTGCTGCTTCAGCCGCTTCCGCTGGTGAATGACAGACCGTTGCGCCCGCTGCCACAAGGTCGGCAGGTGCTGCATTAAAGTGATCCGACAGAATCAAATCGTGACCTGCTTTTTGAAGGTTACTCGCCATAGGTTTACCCATGATGCCAGTTCCGATAAATGCAATTTTAGACATGTTGTTCTCCTTAACGTTTGAGGGTTACCAGACGCAATTAACGGTACTGGTGTAGCCAACCAAGGCCTTCTGTCGTCGTTGTTTTTGGCTTGTATTCGCAGCCAACCCAGCCTTGATAGCCAAGCTCATCAAGATAATTGAGCACGAATGGGTAATTGATTTCACCAGTACCCGGTTCGTGTCGGCCTGGGTTATCCGCCAGTTGCACGTGTGCGATTTGGCCAATGTTTTGTTGCATGGTCGGCGTAAGATCGCCTTCCATAATTTGCATGTGATAAATATCGTATTGGATAGAAAGGTTATCGCTCCCTACCTCTTTGATGATCGCTTTGGCTTGCTCAGTCGTGTTCAAGAAGAAGCCCGGAATATCACGGGTGTTGATCGCTTCTATCACTAGGCTAATGCCTTCTGCTGCTAACGCGTTTGCCGCGTAATGCAGGTTAATCACAAACGCCGATTGCGCATCTTGTTGGGTCACACCTTGCGGAACAATCCCGGCCAAGCAATTCACTTGAGTACAACCGAGCGCTTTTGCGTAAGCGATAGCTTTAGGTACACCCGCTTGAAACTCTTCAACTCGTGCTGGGTCTACCGCGATACCACGGTCGCCAGCGCCCCAATCACCCGCAGGCAAGTTAAATAGCACTTGCTCTAGGTTATTAGCGTCGAGCTTTGCTTTGATCGCCTGAGCATCAAAGGCGTAAGGGAAAAGGTATTCCACACCTTGAAAGCCCGCTTCTGCGGCGGCCTCAAAGCGATCCATAAAATCAACTTCCGTGAATAACATTGACAAGTTTGCTGCAAATTTTGCCATGACTCTGTCCTTATTCTTTATTTGGTGAAACTATGACTGTTTAGTGAAGCAACGGTTATTTGGTGGAGCTACGTTTGCTTAGTAAGCCTCGCTCTATTGGAGACTTTCCGTAGAGCTAAACCTCAGCTCTACGGATACACATTACTTAATGATTACTTGTACGCTAACGCTGTTGGGGCATCGCCACGGCTTTCGGCAAGCGGTTCAAATTCGTTAATAGCATTGATCTCAACGCCCATCGCAATGTTGGTTACTCGCTCAAGAATCAACTCAACAACAACCGGGACCTTATGCTTGTTCATCAGCTCTTTGGCTTGCTCAAACGCAGCGGCAATTTGGTCTGGTTCACGAACTCGAATTGCCTTACAACCTAGGCCTTCAACAACGGCAACATGGTCAACACCGTAGCCTTCAAGCTCTGGTGCATTCTGGTTATCGAACGCCAGTTGTACACAATAGTCGATATCAAATTGGCGCTGTGCTTGGCGAATCAAACCTAGATACGAGTTGTTCACCAACACATGGATGTATGGCAAGTTGAACTGCGCGCCGACGGCCAGTTCTTCAATCATGAATTGGAAATCATAGTCACCAGAGATAGCGACAATATCGCGATTTGGATCGGCCGCTCGTACACCCAATGCGGCTGGTGTTGTCCAACCCAATGGGCCAGCTTGACCACAGTTGATCCAGTTACGCGGCTTATAAACATGCAGGAACTGAGCGGCAGCAATTTGCGACAAACCAATGGTGCTCACATAACAAGTGTCACGACCAAATGCCTTGTTCATCTCTTCATAAACACGCATCGGTTTCATTGGCGCTTCATCGAAATTGGTTTTACGCAGCATGGTCGACTTGCGTTCCTGACACTCACTTGCCCAAGCATTTCGGTTCGGCAGCTTGCCAGCATCACGCCACTCTTGCGCCACTTCAACCATTAGCTCTAGTGCTGCTTTCGCATCAGAGACAATGCCTAAATCAGGACAGAACACACGGCCTATTTGGGTTGGTTCAATGTCTACATGTACGAACTTTCGGCCTTCGGTGTAAACATCCACAGAACCGGTATGACGGTTAGCCCAGCGGTTACCAACACCAAACACAAAATCAGAATTAAGCATGGTTTCATTGCCATAACGGTGAGAAGTTTGTAGCCCTACCATACCCGCCATTAACTCATGATCATCCGGAATCGAGCCCCAACCCATTAAGGTTGGAATCACAGGAACACCAGTGATCTCGGCAAACTGCTGCAACAATTCAGACGCGCCAGCGTTAATCACGCCACCACCAGATACAATCAGCGGTTTTTCAGATTGAGACATCATGGTTAATGCTTTCTCAACCTGCGCGCGTGTCGCTTTTGGTTTGTATGGTTCAAGCGGCTCATAGGTATCGATATCAAACTCAATCTCAGCCAGCTGAACATCAATCGGTAGATCAATCAGGATTGGACCCGGGCGACCCGAACGCATTAAATGAAAGGCTTTTTGGAATGCGCGTGGCACTTGTGCAGGTTCCAGCACCGTAGTCGCCCACTTAGTCACTGGTTTAGCGATAGATTCAATATCGACCGCTTGAAAATCTTCTTTGTGAAGACGAGCACGTGGCGCTTGGCCTGTAATACATAGGATTGGGATTGAATCTGCAGACGCCGAATAAAGCCCCGTGATCATGTCCGTTCCCGCAGGGCCAGAGGTACCAATACACACACCGATATTGTCTTGATTGGTACGCGTGTACCCTTCGGCCATATGCGATGCACCCTCTACATGTCGAGCTAAGACGTGGTCGATTCCTCCGAGCTTTTTCATCGCTGCGTACATTGGATTTATCGCTGCGCCGGGAACACCAAATGCGATGTCTACTCCTTCACGTTTAAGCACCTCTACCGCTGCTTCAATCGCTTTCATAATTGCCATTCGAACCTCCAGATCAGATTGTATACAATTAAACTAACTTTTGTGTACTATGAATCATCCTCAGCATTTATCAAGTCCAATTTGAAACAATTTTGTTACATCAACCTATCCTATTGAACAGCAATTAGGCCTGAAAAGCTTACAATTCATTGCTTTACATAAAATATCTTTACGTAAAAATAAATCACAAAAAGATCAAATGATAAATAAATGTTAAATATCATTTGCTTGTTTACAATTTCTACAATATAAATATCGTTAAAAAGAGCACTTTGTATACAAAATTAAATCATATTGTGTAAAGGAGACAGACAATGATGAATGACGTGAAAGAAAGAGAAGAAACGCTGTGTATGCAGGTACTTGGGAATATGGACAACCCCGAGTACAAAGAGATCTTGTCTAAAGATGCATTAAAGTTCTTAGAAGCCCTTGTTAATAAGTTTGGAGATCGCCGTCATACCCTGCTAAATGACCGTGACATAAAACAAGCTCAATATGACAACGGTGAGTTACCTAATTTCAGAAAGGACACCATATCCATTCGTCAGAATAAAGAATGGAAAGTGGCAACACCGCCGCCAGACTTACTGGATCGACGCGTAGAGATCACCGGACCTATCGAAAGAAAGATGGTGATCAACGCGCTAAATTCAGGCGCAAAAGTCTTCATGTGTTGCTTTGAGGATGCGTCTTCCCCGACTTGGGCCAATATGGTCGAAGGGCAAATCAACCTAAGAGACGCCAACCTTGGCACCATTAGTTACTTCGATGAGAAAAAGCAGAAGAGTTACCAATTAAACGACGATCCTGCACTGCTGATCGCACGCCCACGAGGGATCCACCTTCCTGAGCAATCCATCCAATTCAACAATCAGCCTATCGGCGGTTGCTTGATGGACTTCGCCTTGTACTTTTTCCATAACTATCAATCACGAGCACAACAAGGTTTAGGGGTTTACTACTACATTCCCAAGCTTGAGAGCATGGAAGAAGCACAGTGGTGGGACGATGTTTTCAGCTTCACCGAAAACTATTTCCACGTACCCAAAGGCACCATTCGTGCGACGGTTTTGATTGAGACGCTTCCAGCCGTATTCCAAATGGAAGAGATCTTGTACGCAATGCGTGATCATATCGTGGCAATGAACTGTGGCCGTTGGGATTACATCTTCAGCTACATCAAAACGCTGAAAAACCATAAAGACCGCATCCTGCCTGACCGCCACGGGATCGGCATGGATCAAGAGTTTCTAAATGCCTATAGCCAACTGTTGGTGCGTACTTGTCATGCTCGCGGCGCACTGGCGATGGGTGGTATGTCGGCCTTTATTCCAGCGAAAGACCCGCAAGAAATGGCACGTGTAACCGCCAAGGTTATCGAAGATAAACAGAGAGAATCTCAAAACGGACACGATGGCACTTGGGTCGCGCACCCTGCACTGGTTGATTTAGCGATGTCGATCTTCGATAAGCACCTCGATGGCAAAGTAAACCAAATGGACTTCCAAAGCCCAGACCATGTGATCAATGCAGACTCTCTGCTAAAACCTTGTGAAGGCAGCCGCGACGAAGCGGGTGTGCGTAAGAATATCCGCATTGCGCTGTATTACATTGAGGCTTGGATCCAAGGCTACGGCTGTGTACCTATCTACGGCCTTATGGAAGATGCCGCGACTGCTGAGATCTCAAGAGCCAATATCTGGCAGTGGATCCACCACGGGGTAACACTCGATGATGGCCAAACCTTTACCAAATCACTATTCCACTCTTGGCTTTACCAAGAGCTAGACACGATAAAACATGAAGTCGGAGACTCGCGCTATACAGCAGGTCGATTTGAAGAGACAGCTGATCTTTTCTATCAACTTTCTACAGCCAAAGAGTTCGCTGCCTTCCTAACTTTACCCAGCTATGGGCTATTACAAGAGTCCAGTTAGGACTCTTGTACCGAGCTGAATCAGTCGATGATATTCACAACAAGCGTAATGATTGGCTGACTTAGCTTGGTACACGGCCCCTTGAAAAACTAGGAGATAACATGGGAAGTTTGACTCTACAACAAGCGTTAACCATCATCGATGGAACCTTAAAAGCAGGAAACAAGATCCACACAGAACCTTTGACGGTCGCCGTCTTAGACAGCGGTGGCAAGCTGATTTCTCTGCAACGTCAAGACGGCTCTAGCATGATGCGACCTGACATCGCCATTGCTAAAGCCTGGGGAGCACTCGCACTGGGTTGTTCCTCTAGAAAACTCGCCCAAGATGCTGATAATCGACCAGCATTTATCTCCGCCGTAAACGTACTCGCACACGGAAACATGGTGCCAGTGCCAGGGGGCCTACTGATTCGAGATAAGGATAAAACGGTACTTGGTGCGATTGGGGTCAGCGGTGACATCTCAGACATCGACGAAAGTTGCGCCATCAACGGCATTGGTTGTGCAGAACTGTTCAGTGACGAGATGCTGCAAGCTTAACTCGCCAATTCGCTGTACTTGAAGTTCTTAAACAAGCACAAAAAAACCGAAGCGATTAAGCTTCGGTTTTTTATTAAATCTAAAGGAAGATCAGAAAAACTACTCGTACGCGCTCAACCATGTTTTCAGAAGTTGATTGGTGTTCTTCTTCTGACTCGCAGACAATGATTTAACCAGTTTTTTCTGCATTTCGACATGTTCAGTCATCATTTGGTCAATCAGAATAAGACCATCTTTAGTTAACTGGACACTCACGCTGCGTCTGTCTTCTTTGCTGTGTTCACGACTGATCAGCCCTTTGGCTTCTAGCTTATCAAGGCGATTGGTCATCGCGCCAGATGTCAGCATCATGGATCCAATCAGTTCAGATGGCGTCAGTCGGTAAGGCTTCCCAGAACGTCGCAACGTCGCCAGCACATCAAACTCACCCAGCTTCATGTCGTATTTTTTATGAAGCTCGGCAACTTGCGTCTCCATATACTTGGCAATACGCATAATCCGACCCATCATTGCCATAGGCTCAGTATCTAGTTCGGGCTTTTCCTTTGCCCATTGCTCTACTACGCGGTCGATAGCATCCATTTGCAATCTCGCTCCGTTGTTAGTCTGATTACTTCAAACTAGTTTAACATAAAGATACTTTACAACCACTAGTTCTCAGTATACAGTTCACACAATAGTTATCTTAACGTAAAGATATTTTAAATGAACATATTATTAGCAATGATCCCCGCGTTCTTTTGGGGAACAACCTATGCAGTGACGCAATTTACGCTACAGGAGTGGCCACCATTATTATTGGGTGCTTTGCGTGCGTTACCTGCTGGTTTGTTATTGCTAGCAGTAAAACCAACACTGCCTAAAAAAGGCGAGTGGCAAATCATTTTCACACTGGGCCTTATCAATATCGCGACCTTCTTTGGCTTGATCTTCGTGATGGCGCTAACGCTGCCTTCGGCAATCTCTGGCGTGGGCATGATCTCCGTGCCGGTGTTCGCGATGATCTTCCACTGGGTAGTGAAAAAACAGCGCCCGCATCTGATTCAAGCCCTTTCGGGTATTGGCTTGATCACCTTAGCGTGGATACTGTTTAACCCAAGCCAAATTGCTCTGAACCCAATCGGTTTAGGCGCAATGTTTGCCGCAATAATGTGTATTGTCATCGGCAGCAGCATTACCAAGTCACTGGGTAACCGCATGCACTGGTGGAAGGTATTAACGTGGCAGTTGATTCTGGGTGGTACGATTTTGTCTGTCGCGTCTGGCGTTCATGCATTCATCGACCCGCAGCCTTATGTTAATGCCGTGACTCATTTCGATACTCGTAATGCTATGGGACTCGTGTGGGTTATTGGGCTAAACACAGCGCTGGGTTACGGCATGTATGTGTGGTTGCTACAACGTATGTCGGTGGTTGATTTCACCTTCGGTGGCATCGCAAACCCAGTGGCTGGCATCGTGACAGGCATGGTGTTAATGGGTGAATCATTCACTGCAGTACAATACTCACTAATGACCGGCATGATAGTGATGTCACTGCTACCACAACTTATCCTTGCGGTAAGACAATCCAAACAAGTTAAGCCTGTTACGCAGTAGACGCAGCCTCTTAAACGTATTGCTCAAAAACGCGCCTCATTGAGGGCGAGTTTTTTGTTGCTACGCTGAAAGCAATAACCCAACAGCCATACTAGACGAGTTGATTACTTCCTGAGCAAAATTAGACCTCACAAAGAACAATGACTTTACTCAGGCTATCTAAAGTGAATTTATTTTCTATAAAATAATCATATTAGAGATCTAATTTCCACATAAAACTCAAATTAGAGATAAAAAAACAAAACTTTTCTCCGACTACCTTTCTATACTGTGCCACGTCATTAAGGCGCTACAAGCCTATGATTTAAAATAATTATTAATGAGTAGTCACCATGAATTCGAAGTCGCTAACTATTTTGCTTTTTGTCTCTGTTTGCTTAATTTGGGGAACCACTTGGTTCGCTATGGAAGTAGCATTGCATTCTATCCCACCTATTTTTGCTACTGCGTTGCGCTTTTTACTTGCAGCACCTCTGCTTGCGGTATTAGCGAAAGTCTTCAACCAACCACTGCTGTTCCCTAAAGGTAAGCGCCAATGGCTGCTTATTGTTGCGCTGATGTATTTCGCGATTCCGTTTACGTTGATGATCTATGGCGAGCAATACATCTCTTCAGGTTTAGCGTCGATCATCTTCGCCAACATGCCTGTGGCTGTGATGTTGATGTCTGGCTTATTCTTAGGTCTACGACTGGCGAAGCACCAAATATTCGGTTTGATTACCGCTGTTGTGAGCCTATGTTTAATCCTTGGTAATGAAATGCAGATGGGTGGCGATGACTACCTAATTGGCACGGTTTGCTTAGGCCTTGCTGTTGCGATTCACGCAGTGATGTATGTGTTAGTTCAAAAGCACTGCAAAGGTATTGAAGTACTAACCTACAACGCTGTACCGAGCCTAATTGCAGCTCTATTCTTATTTGCTGTATCAGCTATAGGTGAAAACGTGAATATTGAATCTTTCACTTGGGACTCAATCTCTGCTGTGGTTTACCTAGGCTTTGTGGCGAGTGTTGGCGGCATTGTGGCTTACTTTAAATTAGGTCAGGTTTCGACACCTTTCCAAGCATCTATCTGCTTCCTAATTTTCCCTGTGGTTGCACTACTGATCTCTTGTTACATCAATGGTGAGGTTCTATCTGAACAGTCACTTGTAATGATGATTCCTCTACTTTGCGGCATCCTGCTAACCAAAGCACCAAAGGGAATCTTCAAGCTGCGTACCGAATTAAAAACCGTAAGAAACTGATCCGCGTGAAACCTATTTTGCGGATTAGATATACATATCCCACATAAACAAAAAGCTCCAATATCACTATTGGAGCTTTTTGCTTATTTCATAATATCGAGACCAACATTAGCGCCAGCTAAACATTCGCACTTCGTTGCCCTCTTCAGGTTTCTTCGGAATGTTTAAAGATAGCGCTAGAGAAACCACGGCCATCACTGCACCAATATAGAAAACCGTTGCAGGAGAAGACAACCAAATCACACCAAACACCACTGGAATAACGACCGCTGCAATATGATTGATGGTGAAAGAGACACCAGCAGTTGATGCCATGTCTGCCGGGTCTGCGATTTTCTGGAAGTAAGTTTTGATCGCCAGCGCCAATGCAAAGAACAGGTGATCGATCACGTAAAGTGCCGCCGCCCATTCCGCGCTTTGCACCAAACCATAACCGACAAACACACCAATCAAGCCAACATACTCGAAGATCAACGCTTTACGCTCGCCAACCACACCGATAAATCGACCAATGCGCTTCGCAAACAAGAAGTTAAATAGGTAATTAACCAAGAACAACAATGTGACGTCGGCAGCCGAGTAACCAAACTTCTCTACCATCAAGAAGCCTGCAAACACAGTGAAGATTTGTCTTCTCGCACCGCTCATAAACGTTAGCGCGTAGTAGAGCCAGTAACGCTTCCGCAGTACCAACTTCTTATTCTGTGGCGTCTTGGTTTGAAACTCAGGGAAGCCAAAGGTCATCACCAAAACCAGAATAAAACCAATACCGCCAGTAATACCGTACACCCAAGCAAAGTCGAGCTTCAGCTGTTCTAGCATCACCCAGATAGATCCGTAAGTGATTAAGGATGCCAACGCGCCAACGGAGATCATCTTACCTAACATCTCTGGTGCTTCTTCTTTACTCAACCATTGTAGTGACAAAGACTGCTTCAGCGTTTCAAAATAGTGGAAGCCCGTCGACATCAAAATCGTAGTCAGCAACAGACCAGTGAGTGAAGGGAACAGACCCGTAATCGCGGTGCCTACAGTGAGCATCGCTAGCGATATCAACATAAAGCGTTGTTCACGTATGAAGGCCAGCACAAACACTACGGTAAACGCTAAGAAACCAGGTATTTCACGAACACTTTGCAGTAAACCAATATCCGCACCATCAAAGTTCGCTTTTTCAATCACGAAGTTATTAAGCAGTGCCATCCAGCTCGAAAACGCGATAGGGACAACAATCGAAATCAGTAATAAAAAGTTTTGCGGCGTTTTCCAGCTCGCGGTTCTATCGAACATTGACGGACTCCTGTTCGTCTAATTGAGTGAGCACTCGTAAGGTCAACTGCTCAGTATAAGGGTTAATCTTCCAATGCTCTGGGCTCCAGCCTTTTACGAAACGTTGGAAATCGGCCCACGCCACGTAAAACATTGGTCGCCATGCTGCTTCTACCTCATCAAATGAAAGGTGTGGCTGATAGTACGCCAATGCCTCTTTCAAGTAGTGGAAGTAAGCATCTAGTACTTCTGATTCAAGCTCTGCGCAATCTTGTGGCCTAATCGCGCTGCTCATGAACAAGGCGACGTCTTTCATCGCACAGCCGTAACCCACATATTGGAAATCGACCGCAGCTGCTCGCTCGCTTTCAGAATCAAAACAAAAATTGGCGAGCTTGGCATCGCCATGGACTAAGGTTTGATATGGACACTCTTTGAGTAAACGGTCGATGTGCTTGGCTTGATTCTTCAATGGTAAATCAGCCAAGGCATTGAGCTCATCAGGACGTGTATCTAGATGCCAATAAGTACCGACTTGCCACAATGATGACAACTGCTCTTGATTGATATTGATATGCTTTGCGTGAAAGTTAGCGAGCCATTTAAGGCAAGCATCGCGTTGTTTTTGCTCTTCTCGTGTGTAACTAGGTGCCTGATAGTCAGAAGCAGCAAGAACATCAAAATGAGAGGTTAACGGAAAACCTATATCCGCTAAGTCTTGCATCACAATCAGCCACTCATTCTCTTCTAGTTCACATTGCAGCCCAACAGGTACAGGGCAGCGCTCATCCCATTGTTGGGTGAATGACTGATACCAAGCTGTTTCCACTTGGTAAGAGTGTACCTTTCGTTGGTGAGAGAGTTTGGTATTCCAACCCTTTGGGTGTTCAGCTTTATCTGGCAACGCGACATGTTTAGCAATCACACTCTTGAGTTCCGCACTGCTTTCTTGAGAAAAGACTAAGCGAACTAACTCGCCATATCCACCCCATAGGCGTTGAATCACTTGGACATCAAACCCTTCATGACAACCCAGCGAGGTCGCTATTTTTTGATAAAGCTCATTTTGATAAAACTCTTGTTGATAAAGCTCTGGCTGATTTTGACTTGAACCCGCTTCAGGTTGAGCTCGATTATTCGACGATATTGATTGAGACATATTACTCGTTGTTATGCTTTATCGGATAGAAGGTGTGACCACTGTGGCTGCCTATTCATGTAGTGAACCACATAGCTACAAACCGGCACAATTTTGAAGCCCGCTTGTTCAATTTCAGGCAATACCGACTCCATCATCACCTTCCCAAAGCCCTTGCCTTGCAGTTCATCAGGAATGCGTGTCGACGTGATATGTAGTACATCTCCGTCCTTTTGATACTTAACGACCGCGAACTGGTTGGGTTCTAACTCTACCGTGATCTGGTTCACTTCTTGATCCCATTTTACTGCCTGCATTCTCAACTCCTGCAAATAATTGATACGACAAACAATAAAAGTTTGAAGTATGAGTTCCTTGTAATAGACTAGCTCAAGTGCATATAAATAAAACTAAGTACTTACAATCAAAGAAAATATTATTATAGCGTGTGGTTATAAATAAAATTCAAACCAATTAAAAGCACTCTATAAATTGTGTTAGTACACCTACTAAATCTAGCACGTAATAACCCCTTATTAGCAAGTTACCAGTATAACTAACAGACGCATGTTGGCGCATGGAGAACATATAATGAACGCACCTCTGAAGAAGCCTTTGGAGCATAATCAGGCACTTCAAGACCCTCGTAATCGCACCGTTTCCACTATCAATAGCACTGATGCACTGGCCATGATTGAGCACGGCAGTGAGCTGACATTAAATGTCTCGACTCCCGTTGGCACGAAGTTTCTCGCCACCACCAAGTTTATCGGAACGCACAGTGATAACTGTATTGTGGTTGAGGTTCCCGAGGTATCCAATGAAGATCTGAACTTTTTCTTTCAAGAAGGTTTTTGGATGACCGCTCGTGCGTATTCTCTACGAGGTGAAGGCGCGCTTATCCACTTTAGAAGCCAAATTCACCATAAGATTGGTGAACCCTTCCCTATTCTAGTGCTGTCTACACCAAGCACGATGCAAGTGACACAGCTACGTAAAGAAACACGCTATGAAGTGAATCTGGCTTCAAGAATCATCTTCAACGACCAGCGAGCAAACTGTGAGATAAGAGACTTATCGAAAAGTGGTTGTCGTTTCGTTACCTCACCAACCTCTCGTGCGATTCAGATTGCCGATCGCGTGTCTATTGAGATAACCCCTGAGAACTACAACGGACCACTGATTCCGCCATTGCGAGGCATCGTCTGCAATCTACAGAAATCGACACACTACGCTCGATACGGTGTCGAATTTGATGATATTGGCCGAGCTAACGCCAAACACTTGTTGGCAAAACTGAAGTTCGATGGCACCAAGCTTTGCTTACGAAATGGGTAACGCCTTTTAACACGCGACTTTCACCGAATACAGCAAGCTGACCAAATACAAATAGCTCACTGGTAAACCAAATCGTAACCAACAAAAAAGCCATCGACTCTAGAATCGATGGCTTTTGCGTTTTAGCTGTTTATCTGTTTGTTTATCTATCTATTTAGCTTAGCTATTAAACTGTGTATCTAGATATTCAAACTATTTGCGCAGTGCGTTCAGTTTAGCTTGGGCGATACCAAATATAGTATCAATTGGATAACTACCCTCATCACTCGCCTCACCTGCGGCTTTGCCTGTGAACAGTTCAATCGCTTCTGTTACATGGTCAATCGCCCAGATATTAAACTCGCCCTTTTCAACCGCTTTCACAATATCGCTACGCAGCATCAGGTTGTGAACATTTGAACGCGGGATGATCACCCCTTGTTCGTTTGAACGCCCTTTGATTTCACACACATCAAAGAAACCTTCAATTTTCTCGTTCACACCACCAATTGGCTGAGACTCACCAAACTGGTTCATCGAGCCTGTAATTGCGATATCTTGACGGTTTGGTTGCTTAGAGAACGCTGATACAACCGCACAGAACTCGGCCATACTCGCACTGTCACCATCGACGCCACCATACGATTGCTCGAAGGTGATGTTAGTGGTGAGCGGGACTTTGGCTGTCTTACCAAATACGGAAGAAAGGTAAGCCGACAAGATCATCACGCCTTTTGAGTGAATACTGCCACCTAGGTCTACGTTTCTTTCAATATCAATCACTTCACCATCACCGTAAGCGGTGGTTGCCGTGATTCGGTTCGGCGCACCAAACATATGATCCGTCGTGCTGAGTACAGACAGCGCATTCACTTGCCCAACCGCTTGACCATCAACATGGATTAGCGTTGTGCCGTTAGTGAAGGTTTCCATCACGCTGTCTTGCAGTCGTCCGACACGCATCTGTTGGTTAGATAACGCTTGGTCAACGTGCGTTGCACGAATCAGGTTCGATTTTGAGCCTCTCGCCACGTAGTTTGATTCACGAAGCAGATTAGCAATGTGAGCAGAGTGCAGAGACAATTTACCTTGGTCACCCGCCTGACGAGAGCTGTGCTCAATGATGCGAGCGATCGCTTTACGGTCACAATGCAGCATGTTGTTGTCGTGCACGATGCTCGAAATAAAGCGCGCGTAATGCATTTCAGAATCGGGAGTACGCTTCATCTCATCTTCAAAATCGGCCGTTACACGGAACAGTTCACCAAACTCTGCATCGTAGTGTTGCAGCAGTTGGTAAGTTCGGTAATCGCCAAACAGGATGATCTTAACATCCAATGGAATCGGTTCTGGATCAAGCGATACCGCCCCCGTTAAGGTCACCTCTTTTTCTAATGAAGTGAAGCTCAATTGACGTGAACGCAGTGCTCGTTTCAAGCCTTCCCAAACGTACGGCTGCTCAAGTACCTTCACCGCATCCATCAGTAATACGCCACCGTTGGCTCTGTGTAAGCTACCTGCGCGAATCAATGAGAAGTCAGTAAAGACAGTACCCTTGAACGTCGCCGTTTCTACATAGCCAAACAGAGAGTGATAATTTGGATTCTCTTCCACCACGATCGGCAGAGTCTCCTCCTTTTGGCTCACAATCACGTTAACCTTGTAGCGACGCGGCATTTTCTTATCCAAAGAAGCGGTTGCAACTTCGGCTTGCTCAGTGCTCTCTTCTAAGAAGATGTCAGCGTTGTCGACAATGTCTTTACGCAGTGCCGTTAGGTACTTTTTAATGTCTGGATATTGGCTGTAATCCTTCTTCAATTGCTTGATGAAGTGCGTGATCACATCTCGCGCCGTATCATCATTCAGCTTTTGAATTTTCTCAGTGTACGTCTCTTCAAGTTCCGTCAGTTCACGAGAGATGGTTCGCAGGCCGACTTCCAATCCATCAATGGTTTTATCGAATTGATCTTGCTCTTCCGGCGAAAGCAGATCAAAGCTCTCTTCGGTATGAAGATCATCGCCATTCATTGCCACAAACTGGTAATCACCCTGAGTGGTGATCGTCAGGTTAATGCCCTTGTCTTTCGCTTCTTGGCTAATGCTTTCTAACGCGGCTTGTTGCTTAGCTGCTAATTGGTTTTTAAGCCTGTCAGCACGGCTAAAGTACATCTCGTTATCAAACGCTAGAGGCATACCTTTCAGCAGTTTACGCATCAATTTTTCAATATCTTGCTTTAAGCTGCTGCCAACGCCACGCGGCAATTTCAGTACCTTAGGTGTACGAATATCTTCAAAGTTCGCGATATAACACCAATCAAAAAGCTCCTGCACTTCTTGAGGGTGACGGTTCAGATAGCGCAAGATCATGGTGCGTTTACCCAGACCATTTCGCCCTATCGCATAAATGTTGTAACCCTTTTCCTTGATTGACATCGCGAACTCAACGGCTTTTTGTGCCCGTTCCTGCCCGACGATTTCGTCAATTGGAGCCAGTTCTTTGGTCGACTTACATGGTAGCTTGTCTAAATCCGCTACCTGATACAGCTGTTCTGTATTGAGTCTTTGCATCGCCATCGCCGCCTCCTTAGTCCTTCATTACTTGGGTGTAGATAAAATCAGTGTAGATGTAATTTCCTACAAATTTAGTGACTTACGCTACACAGCTGTTCAACTGAACAAATAACACACAATTTAAGCCATTTTTAGGAATAGCTCGTCATTTAATTCACCAACTTAACATGTGAATGATTTTAATTTGCAATTGATAACAAATATCATTAACATTTTCAGATATTATAAATTGAGGATGTGGATATGGAAATTGAACGATGCTGGATGCACTACCTAAAAGCTGAACAGTTAATGGAACAAGGTCACTGGCCTGAAGCACAGCGCCTATATGGTGATGTTCTAACCTCACTTCCTCACCACATCCAAGATGCAGCATACCAAAGCGATATCAAGCCTTGCCAATTTGCCTGCTTGCTTGCCGGGTTAAGAGACGCGAGCGTCGCTCAATCAGAGATACTCAACCGATTAGGTCAGCACCAACAAGCCTTCGATACCTTGAATCAATCTTACGCTCTGATGCAATTTATCTCTCTGGAGAACACTGAGCTGATTCAACGTACCTTTGGATTATTGGAAAAGCAGAGCGAAGGTTTGCTCAATCACCTGATCGCTTTTTGCAGCGCTCAGCGCAGTTCGTATTGGATGCTCGAACTAGAACAAATTCAACGTGCTCATCACCATTTTGGGCAACTTAAAACCACGTCAGAAGTGAAATCTTCACCTAATGTCTTAAATTGATAAGGATATATCATGTCGGACCGGGCCATTCTTAAAGTCAATAACCTCTCCGTTAGCTTCACAACCAATGATGGAATCATTGATGCGGTAAAAAAGGTTAACTTTACCCTTAATTCTAGCGAAACCTTGGCCATTGTTGGTGAATCAGGTTCAGGTAAATCAGTCTCTTCTAACGCACTCATGCGTTTGCTCCCTGATAACGCCATCATTGATGCTCAATCTGAAATAGAATTTGAGGGGCAATCAATACTTGGCAAGACTGAACGAGAAATGCAGTCGATTCGTGGCGACAGAATCGGCATGATCTTTCAGGAACCGATGACCTCTCTCAACCCATACCTGCGCGTGGGCACACAAGTGGCTGAAGCCATTATGTGCCACCGCAATGTATCGAAATCAAAAGCAAAACAGCGTGTGCTAGAGCTCTTCAATCTTGTGCATTTACCAATGCCAGAACAGGCTTACAACAAGTATCCGCATGAGTTTTCAGGCGGTCAGTTGCAGCGCATCATGATTGCGATGGCTTTAATCAACGAGCCCGATATTTTGATTGCCGACGAACCCACCACCGCATTGGATGTGACCGTACAAGCGGAAGTGCTTTCTCTTATCAAAGAAATCCAAAACAAAATGGGCATGGCAATTTTGTTCATCACCCATGACCTTGGCGTAGTAAAACATTTTGCCGACCGTGTTCTGGTGATGTGCAAAGGTGAGCTAGTTGAAGAAGGGATGACTCAAGCCTTATTCGAGAATCCAAGACACGATTACACACGCATGCTGATTAACTCGATTCCTAAAGGCGCTAAGGTTCCTGTTGAGGCGTCAGCCCCAGAGCTATTGTCTGCTGACGATATCCGAGTTCAGTTCTTGGTTAAATCACATTTCATCAAGAGTAAAAGTCAGTACTTCGAAGCCGTAAAAGGCATTTCGTTGAATCTTAAACAGGGCGAAACCTTGGGTATTGTTGGTGAATCCGGATCAGGAAAATCAACACTGGGACGAGCGTTAATCGGCTTGCTGCCAAGTACCGGACGTATTGTTTACAAAGGCCAAGACGTTAGCTTATTAAATGATAAAGAGCGTCACAAGCTCAAGAAAGATGTCCAAATGGTGTTCCAAGATCCTTATGGTTCTTTATCACCACGCATGACAGTTGGGGAAATCATCACCGAAGGCTTAACGGTGCATCAACCTCATCTATCCAAGCAAGAACGTTTAGAAAGAGCGCGCAAAGCATTGATTGAAGTTCGCTTAGAGCCAAATTCAATAAACCGTTATCCGCATGAGTTCTCTGGCGGACAAAGACAACGTATCGCGATTGCTCGCGCGCTGATTCTTGAACCTTCTTTCATTTTACTGGATGAACCGACTTCAGCACTCGATCGCTCAGTACAACTGACCGTGATCGACCTACTGAAAGACATTCAAGCTAAGCACAATATCGGCTTCCTATTCATCAGCCACGATCTCTCGGTAGTGAAAGCTCTGTCGGATCGAGTGCTGGTGATGCAGAAGGGCGAAGTGATGGAAGAAGGGGCTGCAGAAGAGATTTTCAATGCGCCGAAAAACGACTACACCAAGAAACTGATCGCAGCGTCATTCGACTTAGAAAATAAATCGAAAAAAAATGCCGCATAGAGGGAACTAATCAACATTAACAGCGTCTTATAAGTACATTCTGAATAATATCGCTACTCAAAATAATTGGAATTGCAGCTAGGCAACAAATAAGTTCAGCCCTATGAGCATAGGGGCTCTATGTGATTTGGGTGAACTTAGGCAGTTAACAACGCTGCGGCTTCAAGTATGAAGAGTAGAATGGGTTTCACTCTAGAATGGATATAGCAAAACTGGTTTGGCCGCCAAAAGAGAAATGTCGCATGGATGCGACATTTTTCGTTTCTGGCGTATATGAAAAATCAACTCAGTGATTCATGCCGGTGATTATGAAGGTCTGATCAAGTTTAAACAGGGTTAACTGATAGTCGGATCACAGCCGCAGAGCGGCTTCGTTCAACTCGTTTTTGGACATTTATTTGCCAGCGCTTTCGTTAAATTAGCAAACCATCAATAACCACAGGTACGGCAAAACAAAAAAAACCACTTTCCAGAGTAGGGAAAGTGGCCATGTATAAGTGGCTTAAATAACAATAATGTTTTACTTAGCTAGCATATGCAATCAAGTTAAACGGGGCAGCTGTCGCTAAAAATGATAATTGGACAGAAATGAGTTTTGGAAAATCAAACATTAGCAAATGACTAATAACTTCAGGTATGACAAATAACTAAACCTGATAGAAAAACTGCCACCAAAGAGCAAAAGACAAGACCTGACCCTATTGTTTTTTGTACGCAAAAAAACAGCAGTCAGTGATAGGGTTTAATCGCCAAATAAATTCTACGCAAACTACCATTTTCATGCCGGGCTAAATGACATGGTTCAGCATGCACTCCCAAGGGCCTCAAAGGGAAGATTGAGCACCTTCTGCCCATTTGGTCAGCTTTAAATCGTCCAAAATAAGCAGCACGCAAGGCACAACAATTGACGCTAGTAACGTAGCCGAGACTAAGCCAAACGCAATACTGGCAATTAACGGGATCAGAAATTGCGCTTGCGTACTGGTTTCGATTAACAGTGGAAGCAATCCTGCAAATGTGGTTAACGAGGTGATAAATATCGCTCTAAATCGGTCACGTACCGCCTCTCGACAAGCGTCTATCAAGCGCTCGCCTTGGGCGATATTCTTCTTAATAAAATTGACCAACAGAATGTTATCGTTAACGACGATACCCGCTAAGGTAGCAAAGCCAACCAAGCTTGGAATAGTCAAATCGAACCCCATGCCCAAGTGCCCCCATACCACACCAATCCAGCCCATAGGGATTGCCAGCAGCACAGCAATCGGTTGAGTGTAGCTTTGTAACAGGAACACTAAAATAAGATAAATCCCCACCACGCCAAGAGCAAAGAAGGTCGCCAGCGAGGAGCCCGTATCTGAGCTTTCTTTATCCTGACCTTGCGAGGTGAAGGTGATGTCTGGGAATTTGTGTTGAGTTTGCGAGACAAATTCGCTATTGAACTGCAGCATGATTTCACGCGCATTGGCAACCCGCGTATCGATATTGCCTTGCACAACCACAGTGTTCATCCCATTAATGCGGTGAATTCGCGAGAAGGCTTGTTTTCTGTCAAACGTCGCAACACTTGATAATGGAACTAGGGTTCCATTGCCTGCCGTCACCATCAAGTTATTCAACTCATACAGGCTAGCTTGGTGCGTAAACTCATCCAGTCTCACACTAATATCCACCAGCTCGCCTTGTTGGAAAACCGTCAGATCAGTACTGCCTTTTACCGCGCTGCGCAGCGTTTGAGCAATGTTGGAAGCATTAACTCCCATCACGCCAGCTTCATCTTTAAGGTTAACGTGAAATTCGGTTCTGCCCTCACGCAGATCGGTGGAGAGGTTATAGACACCGTCAAATCCCTTCAACCATTTCACCAGCGAGCGGCTGACTTGATTGAGCTCTTGTAACGACTCACCCTGAACCCGAATATCAATGCCATTGCCAGCAATGCCCCGTTCTTTATCGGTAAACTTGAGTGAAACCACATCCGCCGTAGGGCCTACTTTTTGTTTCCAATCTTGGATCAGATCTTTAATGCTCTGCTGCCTAAATTGCGCTGGCAATAGATCGGCACTGACGGTTGCCATATGCGGCCCCGACTCATTAGCATCAGCATTTGAGTTGAACATGATCGTGGTGCTCGCGACCAAAGGTTTTGAGCTTGGGTATTTCTCTGCGTATTCTTGGTTGAGTTCATCAAGCGCGTTTGAAACCTTCTCCACCACCGCCTCTGTCTGGCTCAGTAAACTGCCTTGAGGGAGCAAGATACGCGCCTGCAGCACATCACTTTCCAAGGCAGGCATGGCTTTGAATTTCAGCCAACCTGACGAAATGGAAGCGGTTGAAATCATCACCACCATCACCAATATCCCTACTGAAAGATAAGGTGCATTCATCGCCTTGACACTCACTGGCACAAAGAATCTGTCTCTGATGTTTTCAAAACCGGCAATGAACTTGTCCCGTATAGGATTAGAGCGAGATTCAGTATGGCTATGTGCCAAATGAGACGGCAAGATCAAGAAAGCTTCTATCAGACTAACAAGCAAGGTAATCAATAACACGATGGGAATATAGCGTAGTACTTCGCCCATCTTGCCTGTGAGAAACATCAGCGGCCCTATCACCATAATGCTGGTAGCAAACGATGCAATCACACCTGGGAAGACTTGTTTGGTACCTTCAACTGCAGCGTCAAACGCGGGTAGCCCTTGTTGCCTCTTGGCAGCGATGTTTTCTGCAATGATCAACGAGTCGTCCATTAGCAGACCAATCGCGACAATCAGCCCGACCAGCGTCATCATATTCAGGGTATAACCGAGAAGTTGTATCGCAAAAATGGCGCCAAGGAATGAAACCGGCAGCCCCATGGTGACCCAAAAGCTAAAGCGAATATTAAAAAACGCCCACAACATCAAAAATGCCAGTGCTAATCCCTGTGCGCCATTGCTGGTGAGGATTCTCAGACGCTCAATAATATTGGTGCTGGAATCTTGGGTGATGGTTAAAGCGACGCCTTCAGGGGCTCTCGCCTGTTCTTTTTCAACGATGCTGACGATCGCATCTTTGACCGTTAAGGTATCTTGAAATTGCGTTTTGGACACCTGAAGCAAAGCGGCACGCTGACCATTGAACAGGATTTGATTTTCATCGCTAGTGAACTTCTGCTGAATAACGGCAACATCACCGAGGCGAACCTGAGTCCCCGTCTCACTGGATTTAATCACGATATTTTCGAAGTCTCTGACGTTGCTGCCTAAGTGGTCGAAGCGGACGCTGATCTCTTCCAAGTCATTACTAAATACGCCAGCAGGAGTGCTGATACTTTGCTGTTGTACTAGATTGGACAAGTCGGACACACTCAGGCCGTACTGCTGCAACTTCCACTGCGATACGCGAATTTCTATTTCTTGATCCGCAAAACCGCTCACGGTCACCTGAGCGATCAATGGGCTCTCTTTTAACTTATGCTTAATTTGCTGGGCATAGAGATATAAGTCCCTATCTGACATATTGCCGGTAATCGCGACACTGGCCACCGTTGCCACTCGGTCCAGTTTCGACACCGTGATCTGCTCAACTCGATCCGGAAAATCACTGATGGCGTTAACCTGCTGTTGAATATCGCTGGTTAAAGTGTCAATGTCTTCATCATCGCCGATTTCCACATTGGCGATGACCAAACTCTCTCGGGCATCACAGCTTAACTCTTTAATTCCACTCAGCTTGTCGAGAGAATCTTCCAACGGGTAACACACTTCTTCCATCATCTCAAAAGGTGACGCGCCCGGATAAACGATCCGAACCTCAATATTTTTGGTCGGCGTCAACGGAAAAGTGTCTTTCTGCAGTTTGGGCAAGGCAAAAGCCCCTAACAGCAGTACCGCCATCATCAGGACATTGGCGCCAGTGGTGTGCCGAGCAAAAAAAGCGATCATAATTTGCCCTCTTTCTGAATCGCGTTTAGGGCTTTAAATCCGCTCTGCGTATCCAACCAAAGGCCGATTTTCTCATCCGGTTGCGGTTGTAAAGCCATCCCCTCAACGGCGGGTGAAAGTTTACTTAGCACAACCACATCACCGAATTCCACGCCAGATTTGATCACCGCAACCTGCCCTTGGACGAAATCTATCCTGACAGGTTTGCTTTTCAGTTTACCTTCAGAGACAGTGTAAACTTTACCATCATGGATGGCGTTTATCGGTAGCAAGACTTGTTGCTCCATCATTGGTGCTTTAATCGTGACTTTAACGAAAGTCCCACGAATAAGTGGTGGCTTCTCCCCGGGAATGGCTTGCTGATAGGGCTGATTTACTTGTGCAACCAGGCTTTGGCTTTGAGTCTGAGCATCGATTTCACCGCCGGAGCGGCTGATCTCGGCAGGCCAAGTAATTACTTTATCGCCTGCTTGGAGCTCGACTGTCGCGCTCAAGTTGCTATGAACATCTTCGTCAAGCGAGTCAAAGCGATTGGAATTTCTTAGCGGACGCATTTTACCAAGCGGAAACTGCGCGCGAACCTCAACGGCATCGATGTCATCCGCTTTGAGCAGCAATTCCCCCTTGTTGACATACTCGGCGAGTCCAACCAAGGTTTCGACAATGCGAATATCAAATGGGGCTTTAATTACGGTTTGTTCGAGATCTCGGTTTGCAAGTGCTAGTTCCGTTTGCAAAACCTTTTGCTGCGCTTGATTAATTGCCAGTTGGTTTTTCTGTGTCTGGAGCTGTTGCTGGCTGCTGAGCAAGTCTTTGGTCGCGCGGTCTTTCTCTGTTTTGGAGATATGCCCGGTTTCACTCAATTTGATTGAGCGGGCATATTCTGACTGTTGTACCTCAAACTCTTTCTCTGCAATCTTGAGCGAATCGATAATGGTCTGATTCGTTAGCATTAGCACTTCAAGCTCAGCTTGCAAACGGGCAATAGTAAGTTGATAAGCGGTGGGGTCAATTCTAAGGAGTTCGCTGTCTTTGCGGATAATAGCGCCCGTTTTGTATTGCTCAGAAACCCACACAACCGCGCCGTCAAGTTCAGACTGTGCCTGCCAGTCTTGAACAGACTCGGTATGTCCATATCCGATGGCAGAAGGTTGGATATTTCGCGGCTCGACTTTCAACACCCGAACCACCTTTTTAGCAGCCGTATTACTCGCATTAGGCGGTTCAGCCTTCATCCCTGGTGCGATCACCAATAACGCGATGCCCAACAAAACAGGAGGAACAAACAGAGCCCTTTGTAACCAGCTATACCTAGTCATAGCGATTCCCTTACTATATATTAGCTTTTCCTTAAGCAAAAGGTAGCACACCAACATAAGCGGATTTGCTTCCTTGATCTCAAAATAAGTCAGGCCTCACAAATGGAGGCCTGATTGAATTGAGCTACTGATTGTTTTTGCCTTTGCCCATGGTATTTTTGGGGTTCACCATGCCTTGATGAGCATTAAACTCTTGTTGAGAGATAGCGCGATCCGCGTTGCTATCTAACGAAGCAAAACTGTGGCTTTGATTGATATTTTTCAACGTACGTCCCTCTTCTGCTCGCTGGGCAATACGTTCTGAGCGTGCTTGATTGAACTCGGCTTCGGTTATCTTGCCATCACCATCGAGATCAAACTGTGAAAATACTGGGCGTGACATATTGTTATTCATGCCTTTATTCATGCCTTTATTCATTCCACCAGCCATTGCTCCGAAGGCAATAACGATACCGAGTAACGCGATTATCGTGCTTTTGATTTTCATGACGTTTTCCTTCTCTTTGTTTCACTACTTAAGAATATACTAATGTAAGTAAGATAACGTCATGTGATGTAAAGGTATGTAAAGATGGCTAAGTAGATATCGATTTATGTTCTTATCGGTTTGTAAGCGCAGCGCAACAGAAATTATGAAACTTCTGCCGCTAGTACTCTGGTAAGAGTACAGGCATAGCTATGTCCAAATGGTTTTCAAATTATCCCAAACTTTCAGCCACCGAAACCGAAAAGCCAATGATATAAAATCCCTAGTTTCGAAAAATATGGCGATTTTTAGACATTCAGAGTGTTTTCGAACTTTTGCCCAGCAGTTTGCCTTGCAAATATCCAACAGACAAGGGATTACTTTTAGTAGGGCAAATACATGTTAACATTCTGTTAACTCTGACTGGTAATGGGGCAGATCTGAGCTAGCTGGCACTTTTTGAGAAAAGTGCCACGAGTAAAACTTCAGGTCTATGAAGACTCTGGACAAAAACGATTTGCGGCCACGGCTATAAACCGTTTTGGTCAGGTTAGAAAAAGTATCTTGAAACCTTAGTGTGCTTACGGTGCAAAGACCAGTTCTAATTTTGGAAACTATTTAGTACATTAACCTAACAACGCACTTATTACACAGTTTAGGGATACACTATGTCTAAAGTTGCCATAATTACAGGCGCTAGTCGCGGTATTGGTAAAGCTATTTCTCATTACTTTGCTCAGGAAGGATACACTTTGGTGTTACTTTCCTTAAATAATGAAAACCTTGAGCGGACTAAAGCAGAGCTCAAGTCATGCTATTCCTCATGTCTAGCTGAGACAATGTCAGTCGATTTCAATAACCCATCTGAAGTTGAAACTGCTATTACATCAATCATTAAACAGCATGAAAATATTGATGCTATGGTTAATAGTGCTGGCGTTTTGGCAGCAGGCAATACTAACCTTTCCTTAGCTAAGCTTTCTGAGTTGGTAAACGTAAATCTTTTATCTACAATCACTGCTTGTAATTTAGTTGCGGAGAAAATGAAACAGCAAGGCTACGGGGAAATATATAACCTTGGCTCTACTGCTGGTTTGGCGCCAGTCCCTAAGATTGCAGCATATTCAGCGACAAAAGCTGCAATTGTTAGTTATAGCCAATCGCTTTATCACGAACTGCTCCCTTTTGGGGTAAAGGTTTGCTGTTTATGCCCTAGCGTTGTAGATACCGATATGACTAATGATGGGCGTATTGATAATAAATTTAAAATTGAAACACAAGACCTAGCAAAAGCACTTAGATTTATTCGAAGTCTATCTCCAGGGGCTGCTGTAAGCACACTATCCATAAGGTGTCGAATTATAGACTTAGAGTAGACCTATCAGAGATAGGTATAACACTTTTTATACGGGTATAAGCCTATTTCATGGATAGATAATGCCGTCTTTCATCTGTCACTTTATTTGAAATCAACATGTTAGCAACCATATTGAGCGGTTAGGTTGCTTAGTGCAGCAAAATTCTAGATAGGCTGAACTCGGATAAGTTTTGATAGGGCAAACACACATCTCTAAAATCTGTAGAGTATTTGGTCTAAGTGATTTTGGGGGCAATTATGAGTTAACGATTTTACTAATTTACTAGATTGTGGATTGGCTGATGTAACGTTAAGCAGTAAACGACGCCACCACTCAACTTATTTAGAATTGAACTGTAAGCACTAAATTCAACTTGAACTGAGAATGCCAATCGTTGCAAATCTGTCTTATCGATTTACTAGGTTACTTTGTATTGCGTACCCATTTTTTACCATCTTCTAGTGAACGCTTAATCTTTTGGGATTTAGAAAGCTCACTAACTGCTTTTGTGAAATCTAACTCCGACAAACCAAGCTTGTTTTGAAGTTCGGCATCTAAATAAGTAGGAACCTTTAGGGCTGCATATATTTTGGCTTCAGGTGAGCCAGTCATTGATTTTGTGATTACAGTTTGTGGTTTTGTGACTACAGTTTTCTTACGTTCCCATGAAGCTCTTGCATGTTTACCTTCACCTTTCGGTAGATCTTTTCGGGCGATTAGCTGCCCTTCAAACGTAAAGTCGGAGGATATTTTTACAATTAGAAGCTTATTAAAGTTTCCAGCGCGTTTCACTTTCACTTCTTCTTTATTCTTTTCAGGAGAAATCGTTTTTATTTCGATGAAGTCATTTCCTAGCTTTCCGTCTGACCCTTTAGTATGTGGTTTATGCCGCTTAATCCCATAGTTAATTTCGGCATATAACTCTCCTAACTCCCCCCAAATCTGCAAATAACGATTTGTAAGATCGTAGAAAGCTTCGGCATTATCCACCAACTTCTCAAAGATCACTTCTAACTTGGGGTTAACTTTGGATAACTCTGAATTAAAATTACTATCAGTCGCCTCCCATTCTTTAGGAGATAACCCTAAAGCATGTAGATCTAGGTTAATATCATATGGGTTATACCCGCAACCTGCTGCGTCAGTTATCTGATCAGCGCTATAACCTTCATTATGCATGTCATATAAATAGTCCCAGTCACCCATTTGACCTCCTCATAGCTAAAACTGTATGTAAATGCCTCGCGCTTTACAGACGTAACTCTTCCGTATCTACGTTTTTATTATATTGCTGTCGTCTATTATGAGGCTCAATAAGTATAATGCTATTGTGTGAATCGAAAGCGATATTCGTAAGAAGCCTACCAAAAATATCCGTATAAACACCGTACATATGGATTGGTTTAATTTGTTCTATTCTAGAACGTTCGAAGGGCTCCGTTCGGCGGAGCTAAGAAGAGTGGGGCAGAAGTGTTTTAGCTTACCTGCACCATGGTCCGCGTTAATATCAATACGAATCATCACGGACGCACCACCTTGATGCTTGTCTTGAAATTAACGATACAAAGACTTGGTTGACTCTCTGACGATTAAGTCAATCGGTGGCAGTCGAGCTTCATGTCGCTCGCCAGATAACAAGTTCAAAATCGACTGAGCACACACCTCTCCAATCTCTTCAATTGGCTGCCTTAATGTTGTTAACGCAGGTGTGAAATACTTAGACGTTGGCAAGTCATCAAACCCAATCACTGACACATCTTCTGGCACTTTGTAGCCGTGATCATGGAGCGCCTTAATCGCGCCGTAAGCCGTTTGATCATTGGCGGCAAACAGGCCAGAAAAATGAATCTTAGATTCAATTAATTCCACGGTTTTCTCATAGCCAGTTTCACTACTGAAATCACCCTGTTTAACGAGTTTTGGCATCACTTTTATGCCCGCCTCTTGAAGTGCTTTCTTATAGCCTTCAAAGCGATTTCCCGAATCAGGTTGACTTGAAAGTCCCTTAATATGAGCAATATTCACATGCCCTTGTTGCAGTAAATGTAAGGTTGCCATGTAGCCGCCCAACACGTTATCAATGTTGATGGAGCGGACGTTATTCTCAACAAAATCGTAGCCAACCATCACGATAGGAATGTCTTGTGCATACTTGGTAATCTCTTCTTGAGTAATGCTTCCTGTCACGATGATCATGCCATCCACGTTACTTTTTGCGAGATACTCCAACGCGTGCATTTCTAACTTTTTCTGCCAATGCCCTGTCGCGATTACTAACGAATAACCTTGAGCGATCAGTGTTTTCTCCATGTCATTGAGAATACGGCTGGTATAAGGGCTGTCAGGGTGTTGCACCAACACACCAATGGTGAGTGAACGTCGGTTGGTGTTTTCTTGCATTTGAAAATTAGGTTTGTAGCCAGTGTCTTTAATCGCTTGCTCGATGTTCTGGCTTTTATCATCCGACACATAAGTGGTTCGATTAAGAAAACGAGAAACTGTGCTGGGAGAAACACCAGCCAGTTTTGCTACATCGTATACTGTTGTTTTTTTTGTTTTAGTGCGCATCTCGACCCCCTAATCAAGTGACATTCGGGGAGCTTTAAGCTCCCCATCAGTTTCAACCTGCATACCACTGCTTTAGCTGAAAATCGTGTCATTAAGTTAATACAAGTAGGCGAAGATCATCCCCGGTCTAAAGTAACGACCAGCCGTATATTTCAAGCCAGTACTCAGTAACCATTTGTGTAAGCCTGCCAGCTTTTCTAACGGAATTTCACCGCTCACCATTTTAACAAAATTACCAGTATCTTTCGTCAATGTTGGATTGATCCGACCGTCAGACAGCACACAGTTTTGACATTTAAGTACACTTAGCCAGTTTTTCGCATCATTTTGCGTCAATTTAAAGGCTTCTATAAGATATTTCTCATTGACAGACACAGAGCAATTGAACCCTTCTGGCGCTGCAAATGGAATTTTTGAATAGTCATAGAGTGCGGTATACACGGTATCCATCAATGTTTCTGCTTGCTGGTTTTTACCTGCCAGACTCAACGCCGTTGCGACACTAAACTGCACACCAATCCACACATCTTGAGCCTGAAATGCCTCATGCGGCGAACCATCGGCCAACGTCATATTCGCAACCCCAAGCTTAGGGCTGTTAATTTCGAAGTTATGCTTATAAACATAGTCTAGTGCGCGTTGGATGTTCTCTTGCGGGAAAATACCTTCTAAACCGATGAGCTTTAGGTAGCTGTCAGCCAATAAAGCATCGCCAAAGCTGTTGTCTGAATCAGGTACTAAATCTAAGTAGTCTTGTGTAAAGGCTTGAGGCGCGGTCTCGCTCAATAAGCGCTTCTTAGATACTCTTTGAGACACCTTGCTGATGCTGATTGAAGTATCTGTTTCATTGAGATAGGTATTGAGCGTGTTCTTATCGGCAATCGCATCGCCCGTCAAAGTTAGGCCTAAGGTTTCCAGAGTTTGGTAGCCTTCACCCGTTAGATGCTTGGCTTGAACTGGCGTCACGAAGAAGTGGTAGTAACCCTCTTTGTCATCCCACAAGCTTTGCTCAACCGTGGCTAACGCCTTTTTAGAACGCGTTAAGTAACCGCTAGCTCGCTCGCTTTCACCCATCAATTGTGCAAGTTCGCTCGCGGCTTGCAGGCCAGCAACCCACAGGCTCGCACAATAAATAGAGATGCCGTGAGAAGCTAGGTTATCAAAGGTATCGTCTGTGCCTCGGGTTAGTGGTAAATCGTCACCCTCAGCGATCAAATTCGATAAGAAATCGATGCTTTCAGTTACCGCTTGCCAGCACTCATTAACCACAGAAAGATCTTGGGTGTTTTGATAATGGCGGTACACCATCAGAATGTATTTCGGCGCTAAGTCCTTCCACTCTTTCACATTGTGCCAACTGTAAGCATCGGGCTGAATGTCGAATGGGCTGCCTAAGTCGTGGATTACCGCACCTCGAATAGCACGTACACCTTGGTACTTTTCATCAATCAATTCGGCATTAGGCGTCGCTTCGTATTCCCAGTAGCGGCGCTGAGTGAAGTCTTCCGCCAAAATGGCCTTCGAGAACGCTTTCATCACGCAGCCATCAAGCTCAGGCAGCAGATAAAGCAGCGAGAACGAGCCGTAGAAATACACATCCAGAGAGTTAAAGAATGGGTAGTCGACACACTCTTTAACCAAGAATTTATCTTCTTTATCCCATACCGTTGATTCCGCTAGGAAGGACAATGAGTTCATCGCCATCGTTGCATAGCGAAGTGCCGATTCAGGCTGCGAGATCTTGTTTTGAGCTTGCTCTAGGAAAGTTGTTTGTTGTTCGACGATCTGCTGCTCAATGGTTTCGAGCTTAGGCAACATGTCTTCTAACATAGGTAATGCAGGCTTTACTTGCGGGTAGAATTGCGTGTAAGCCTTATCTGAGTGCCAACCATTAAGCATGACTTTGCTGTGAGCCATCACCTGTGCAAAACGCAGATCAACAGACTCACCCGCTTCCAATTCAACCTGAACCACCACCAATGCGCTCAACGCTTCACGCCCTGTGTAAATGCCGGTTTGGAATTCTGTATTAGTACGGCCTGTTTTCAGTGCGAACTCGGTTTGCTGGGTCACTTTCGAAGTATAAAGCGTTGGCTTAACAGACACCGATATCTTGCCAGATTCGGTCAGGTGGTTATTCGCTTGAACACCAAACACCACTTCACCTTCAATATCACTTTGATACGGGGACTGACTAGTGAGCTGGACACCCGTAAAACCGTGGTTTTCGCCGTTTACGCTAACCGCTTGATGCTGCTGGGCGATTGGATTTTGAGACAAGGTACACGCCGAATCTTGAATGCCATCGCGACCTTTGCGATAAGTTGAGCCAATCAAGTTTTGTAGCGGCTGAGCAAGCGTAATCACGCGTGTTTGCGCCGAATGATTGGTTAATTCGAAGTGATTCCAGTGCATCGGTAAAGAGCACAGGCGTTTGTCGTTTTTAACGATTGGAGAAACCACTTTACGTTTTATTTTAATGTCATCAAAACTGTTATATTTATATTCAGCTAATGGATACAAAGCTTGATATTCGATATCCTTACCGTTGACACTATCTATATCACTGCCATTGAAACTATCCATATCACTATTATTACCAGCAGTAAGTGATAATAATTTAACTGTATCATTTATTAATAAACCATTAAAGAAATCTAAGGCTACATATAATTGACAAATAATTGAAGATGAATCTGAGTCAATCAATAATAGAGTCTTATTTGAAAACTCAATGTTCCATTTTGTAAAGTTAGCTTTATTCTCTTGGTAGAAGCCACCATTTTTTAATGCCGAACGAATGTGGTTAATCGCATTCGACATGTCTGTATTGTCAATCTTCTTACCATCGAACAAAGCAGGGTAAAAGTTCAGGTGAACGCCCAGATCTTGCTCATCAATGACTTGCAGCGTGTCGATGGTTGGCACATCCATCACTGAAGCATAAAAATCATTAAAATTAATAACTTGCTCTGAACAATCAACAAATATACCAGGGATAAAGCTAAAGTTTGGCGTGTTGCCATTTGGCGTCAGTGTAAATGTATTACCAATACCACCCACTGCCATGCCGGTATTTTCTGGTGTGGTAGAAATTGGCGTGTACCAAGGTTGAATAAATTCAACTGCATCACCTTTTTTGCAAAGGTGTTTTGAATTTCCTGAATAGCTTGTATATGGAATTTTATTATTCATTTTAAAACCGCCATTGAATATTTTTTTCTTCTTGTTAATATCTTTCAAAAATGGAGACATCAACATGTTTAAAATTATAAATGAAAAATTTGGAAGTATTGACTCTGTCACATTAATAAACCACCAACATGGTATAGAACTTCAAATAATCAATGAATTTGGTGCTATTATTAATAAATATATCGTAAATAACAGTCCGTTCTCTTTTATTTGTGGTTATCAGAATTATGATGAACTGATCAACCAACATCCGTTCTTTTCCCGCAGTGCTAAATTATTCCCTTTTCCAAACCGTTTAAACTTAGGTCGTTACAGTTTCGATAACCAAAACCATCAACTCCCGGCTAACTTTCCTTGGTCTGATCACGCCGTACATGGCCTGCTCTATAACCAACCTTTTTCAATCACAAACAGCGTAGCCAACGAAGAGTTAGCCAGTGTGACAATGCAGTATCAAACGTCTTCTTTGCACCCTGCTTTCCCATTTGCTTTTAACCTTGAAGTCACCTTCACTATCGACATAACAGGCAAGCTCTCTTGCTCAACAACCGCTTCTAATCTTGGTGATTCTGCCTTCCCATTCGGTGATGCTTGGCACCCTTACTTTTCACTGGGTACGGATCTGACACAATGTGCGCTGTCCATGTCGCAGTGCTCCGAAGTCATACACGTGAACGACCTACCTAATGGTGAAAAACAGGTTTTTGACCGTTTGTCTTTGGGCGACTCCCTGACGAATCAAAGCCTAAATCACTGCTTTGAATTTGATTCGAAGACAACCAACCAACTGACTTTGACGCGCTCAGATTCATCAGCTGCGATTCACTATCAACAAGATGCAAGCTACCCATTCGTTCAGCTGTACACGCCCACGAGTGAGCAAAGCATTGCAATAGAACCAATGACTTGCCCTGCAGATGCATTCAATAACCAAATTGGCTTACTGACGCTTAGCCCGAACCAGTCTCAAACCTTCAATTGGCAATGCCAGGCCAGCTATCAACCAAAATAAAACAACACTAAAGAGAAACCAAAAAGCAATAAAGGGCGCATAAAGCGCCCTTCTCTTTGTTAGCCTAATACCACTTCTACCATGTGCTCACCCGATGTAAATACCGGTGCTTTGTTGCCTGAAATCAGGTCACCATTGACCTTCATTTCAACCACACCTTTACACACATTGTTCGGGTTCGAGACATGGATGTTATATGTTGCGCCACGGAACTGACGACGTACTTTGAATTCAGGCCATTCTGCCGGAATGCAAGGATCCACCAGCAAGCCATCCACTTCAGGGCGAACACCCAGAATCCACTGCGTACCTGCAACGTATGTCCAAGATGAAGTACCAGAAAGCCACGCATTGCGTCCTAAACCGAACTGTTTATGCTCGTCACCCAAGATGTTTTGTGGGTAGCAGTATGGCTCAGACTCAAAGGTATCGATGTCGTCGTTCTTCGAAGCTGGGTTGATTTGACGGTAGTACTCGTAAGCACGCTCACCGTTGCCCATTTTCGCTTCTGCGATCATCACCCATGGGTTTGAATGTAAGAAGATACCGCCGTTCTCTTTCGCACCCGGTGGATACGTTGATACGCCACCTAGCTGTGGATCAAAACCGTTGTAGCCAGGTGTTGAAAGCTTGATGCCATTGGTGGTGTTTAGTTTGTTGTAAACCGAGTCTAGCGCTTGCGTTGCACGCTCTTGTGTTGCGAAACCAGAAATCACAGGCCAGCTTTGACCGTTAGTGTAGATCTGACCTTGCTCATTTTTATGAGAACCGATTGGCAGACCTTGCTCATCGAAGTAACGAACAAACCATTCGCCATCCCAGCCACACTCATTCACCGTGCTCTGCATCTGTTGGTACTGATCTTTAAACTTAGCCGTCAGTTGCGCTTCGCCACGTAGCTCACACAAGTCCAACATGTCGAGCAATGCTTTGCCGTACATGTTCGCCACCATCATCGACTCAGCACCCGTTGGCAGGTTCACTGTGTCATTCCAGTCAGCAAAACCTAATAACGGTAGGCCGTGCTCACCAGTATTGGTGTAAGTAAATTCAATCGCGCGGCATAGGTGCTCCCAAACTGTTCCAGTTTCAACTAGGTTACCCGCTTTGTCTTTTTGATAGAACGGGATCTCTTTATTCAGGAAGTCTGCACTGCCCGTTTCTTTCACGTATTGAGTGACCGCGTAGATGATCCACAGGTGATCGTCACCGTAGTAATCCGGGCGATCTTCTTCTTCACGTGAGTCACCAGCGTTAGCTTCCATGGTTGACGGGAAGAACTGGTGCATCGCCGAACCATTGGTGTTTTGCACTGATAGTAAGCGCTCAATGAACTCACGCGCCTCTTCCGGCATGTGAGTAATTACGCCTAAAGTATCTTGCGAAGAATCACGGAAACCGATACCACGAGCACCATAGCCAAGCTGATACAGAGACAGGTAACGAGACCAGTTTTTGGTTGTGTGACACTGACGTGGGTTATGTACGTTCAGCATTGAGTTCATTGCCGGATCTGGCGTTTCAACCTGAACCGCTTGTAGGTAGCCATCCCAGTGTTCAGCCAGTTCAGCGAATGCCGAATCGACCATTTGATGGTCACGGTATTTAGCTAGCAAAGGCAATGCAGCTTCTAGGCTCTGTTCTTGTGCAATTTGTACAACCGTACGTTCTGTCTGCTCTGGAGATAACCAACCTAGGCGCAGGTTAAGTGCGCCAATATTGTCGCCACGCAGACATTCAGTATTGCCAAGCTCATCGTTGTCTAACGCCTGTGGCGCTGCCCATGTACCGTAGCCTAAGTTGCCTAAGAACGATTGGCGGTCACCATCAAAAGACGTCGCTGGACGATCCGCTGTCATCAGATTCACCGCGTAATCGCGCTTCATGAAAGCATACTGCTCAAGCACGGTATGACCCGATTCTTGTTGGTGTGCTTTTAGCGTCATGGTTTGTGGCACCCAGTCTGCATTCAATAGCTGCTTAAGTGCATCGAAGTGCGTGAATTCGTATACAGGCACCACATCAACGTGCAGTGCTTCGTCTGAAATGTTGGTGACTTTGATGTCTTGTAGCAGTACTTGGTCAGTTTTCGGTACAAAGAACGTCGCTTCACAACGCACACCAAATGCTTCTGCAATGATTGTGGTGTATGACAAACCGGTATGGTTTTCAAACTTATCTAACGGCTTCAAGGTTGGCGTGTAGAAAGGTGAGAACACCTCTACGTTGCCCGCTTCATCACGTACCTTGAGGTACATTGTCGAGCCTTTAAAATCTGAATTTGGCAGTTGAGCAATGTATTTGGTGATGCGGTTAAGTGCCGGATCACCTTTGCACAGTAGTACGCCGCCGTTGCTATCGACAATGCCACCGAAATCTAATGTGCCGACATAGTTACACCATTTGATCGGCGTGCACGGTGTGGTTGCTACGTATTCTTTGTTTTTATCGTCAAAATATCCGAATTTCATCATCACTATCCCTAGCCCCTCCCAAATCAGGAGGAGCCAAAACAATTTGTCGTAAGTTGGTTGGTGTCAGCTCAATGGCTGATTTAAATTGATTGGCTAGCTCGTAATTGACTAGCTCGCTAGCGAGTTCTCACTCAGAGCGTCAAACAGGTGGAAAGCATCCAAGTCCAAGTAAAGTGTCAGCTCTTTCACATCCACTTCAGCGGCTTGGGTTTCAACCATCAGCGGTTGACCACCAATTTCTGTTTTCAGAAGAATGCTCGCGCCAAGTAGTTCCTTGTCTTTGATTTTCACAGGGAATGGCAGTACGCGATCGTGGTCGACTTGCTCAGCACGAAGGTGGATATCTGTTGGACGAACACCAAAGTGAAGCGCTAAGTTTTTAGAGGCCAGAGACTTAAAGCGATCTGGCAGAGGGATATGAACATCGCCAAGTTCAACAAAGTATTCGCCTTCTTTTTCAATCAGTTTGGCTTCCAACATATTCATTGATGGGTTACCAATGAATTGCGCGACAAACTTGTTAGCCGGGCGTTGGAACACCTCGGTTGGCGTACCAACTTGAGCCACATAACCATCTTTCAAGATCACGATGCGATCCGCCAATGTCATCGCTTCGATCTGATCGTGGGTTACGTAGATCGTTGTGGTTTTTAGTTCACGGTGTAGGTGTTTGATCTCTTCACGCATCACGCCACGCAGTTTGGCATCTAGGTTAGATAACGGCTCATCAAACAAGAAAACCTTCGGCGTACGAACCATCGCGCGGCCCATTGCCACACGTTGACGCTGACCACCAGAAAGCTCTTTTGGCTTACGGTTGAGTAGTGGATCAAGCTCTAGCATTTTCGCTGCTTTTAGCACTTCTACGTCGATTTCTGCTTTTGGCATGCCCTTCAGTTTAAGAGCAAATGCGATGTTCTCGTATACCGTCATGTGCGGGTACAGAGCATAACTTTGGAATACCATCGCCAAATCACGGTCTTTCGCGTCGACTTTATTCATCAGCTTGCCGCCAACCACGATGTCTCCAGAGCTGATACTTTCAAGGCCAGCAAGCATACGTAGCGTTGTCGATTTACCACAGCCAGATGGGCCAAGGAAAACCACGAACTCACCGTCTTCAACCGTAAAATCAAACTCTTTGACGACTTCAACATCACCGAATGATTTTTTGATGTTCTTAAATTCTACTTTAGCCATTATCTGTTCTCCTCAGCGCGCTCTAGAAGCATATTTCTGTACGCAATTGCGCTCTGTTTCAATGTTCTTTCTTGGGTGGTGTAGTCAACATGGACAATGCCAAAACGCTGGCAGTAGCCAAATGCCCACTCAAAGTTGTCCATCAGGCTCCAAGCGAAGTAACCATCAACTTTCACACCCGCTTCAACCGCGTTGTGAACCGCTTCGATGTGACCTTGGAAATAACGAACTCGTTGGTCGTCCATCACTTGTCCGTTTACGCGCTCGTCGTTACCTGCAGCACCGTTCTCAGTGATGTAGATAGGTGGCATATTTTCGTAGCGAGCATCCAGTCTTACCAATAAATCGGTTAAACCTTGTGGGTTGATTTCCCAGCCAATGTAAGTGTGTTCAGCTTCAGTTTGCTTCACCGATTCAATGTCGCCGTTCTCATTAAAGCGAGCGACATTGCGTGTGTAGTAGTTGATACCGATGTAATCAACAGGAGCACTGATGATGTCTAAGTCACCTTCAAGGATCATAGGCATGTTCATCGCTTGGCGTTCAACCACCAGCTGTGGGTACTCGCCTTTTAATACTGGGTCGATGAACCAGTGGTAATTCTCGGCTTCGCAGTAATCTGCTGCCGCTTGGTCTTGTGGCGTCAGCGGGTAAGCTGGCGTCGCGTTGAATACCACACCATGCTTAGCGTGAGGTGCATTCTTGCGAAGGATCGGCATTGCCAAACCATGTGCCAGCATTAGGTGGTGAGATGCTAGGTAGCCCTCTTTCTCACCCTTGATACCTGGCGCGTGTTCGCCCCAGCGGTAGCCTAGGAATGCAGAAACAAACGGTTCATTCAGCGTGGTGTACACATCGATGTTGTCACCAAAGTATTTACTCACCACTTCCGCGTATTCTGCGAATTTGTAAGACGTTTCACGGTTTAGCCAGCCACCCTTATCTTCAAGGTATTGCGGAAGATCCCAGTGATACAGCGTCACATACACCTTCATGCCACGAGCATGACACTCATCGATGATCTGACCGTAAAACTCTAGGCCTTGCTGGTTCACCACGCCGTCTTGTGGCAGGATGCGCGGCCATGCAATAGAGAGACGGTAAGCATCAACGCCTAAACCTTGAATCATCTCGATATCTTGTTTCCATAAGTGGTAGTGGTCACACGCCACATCACCATTGTCGCCGTTATCGACCTTGCCCGGCGTCTTGCAGAAAGTGTCCCAGATAGACGGTGTACGACCGCCCTCTTCAACGCCGCCTTCAATTTGGTATGAAGATGTCGCGACACCGAATACAAATTCCTTACTGCGTAACTTTGAATCACTTGGAAGTTGATATTTATTCATTGTTATAACCCTTAAACCTAACCTTTGACTGCGCCGGACGTTAAACCACTGATCATCTGTTTCGATGCGAACAGGTAAGTAATCACGAGCGGTAAAATAGAAATTGTTGTACCTAGCATTACCGCGCCCCATGGCGTATTCGGAATACCTTGAACACTTCGAAGTGCTTGCGTAATAACATAGTTATCTGGGTTATTTAGCACCACGAGAGGCTGCATAAACATGTTCCAGAAGAAAACGAACTGAACGATAGCCAGTGTTGCTAAGGCAGGCTTCATCAGTGGCAATACCACACTCCAATACGTTCTGAACTCACCAGCACCATCCAATTTCGCTGCTTCAAGTAGCTCTTTTGGAATCGATGCAATCACGTGCTGACGCATCAAGAAGATACCAAACGGCGTGGTTGTGAACGGTAGCCATACCGCCATGTGGTTATCCAACAAGCCTAAGAATTTCACGATCATGAAGTAAGGGATCAGGCTAAGCACTGGCGGAATCGCCATTGAGCCAACCAACATGCCAAACAACACGTTCTTACCGCGAAACTTAAACACAGCAAACGCGTAACCACCCATGCTACAAAACAGCAGCGAGATGGTTGTGCCCAAGAAAGCCACGTAAATCGAGTTAAACATCGCTTTCCAAAACGGCATGATTTCTAGCAGTTTTGCGTAGTTCACCATTAGGCTGTCGCCAATCGCAAAGCTGATGCCCGAGCCGAAGATCTCCGAGCGGTCACGTGTTGAAAGCAGTGCTGACCACACAAACGGGAACACCGTAATGATTGCGGAAACAATCAGTAATATGCCGAGCATGACCATCAAGATCTTAGTCATGATGTACATGGTGCGTTCGCTTGGCATTAGGCCACTTAATGGTGAGGTATTTGTCTTAATTGATGTCGACATCTTAATGTTCCCCTAAGCCTTTCTTACCGAAGAATAAAAATTGAACCAAAGTACAAGACGCGATCAGTGCAAACAGAAGCCATGAAATTGCTGACGCTGTGCCCATTTCTAACCATTCCCAACCCACTTTGTAGAGGTACATAGAGATAGTTAAACCAGATTGACCCGTACCACCTGTACCACGCGTTAGAACGAACGGTTCTTCAAACATTTGCAGGTTACCGATGATGGTCATGGTGATTGCAAAGAAGATGAATGGACGAATCATTGGTAGTGAGATGTTCCAGAAGCGGCGGAAGGCATTCGCACCATCCATACGTGCAGCTTCTAAAATGTCTTTAGGAATCGTCATTAAACCAGTGGTGTAAAGGACGATATTAAAACCGGTGTATTTCCAGAAAACCATGATCGCAATAGACGGCTTCACCATAGTGGCATCGTCTAACCAGCGGATTGGTTGAAAATCGTTAACCCAAGCAAATGCCCAACCAAACAGCGTGCTATCGGCCAATGCCATTAACGTTTGGTTGATAATTCCTGAGTTAGGAGAGTACATGTTGAAGAAAATCAGTGATGCTGCGACCGTTGATGTGATGAACGGTAGGAAGTACGCCGATGTTAGCCAGTGACGCATACGGTCACCCATTGAAACCAACATGTAAGCCACTGGAATAGCGACTAAGTGCTGAGCAACACCCGATGTGATTGCTAGCCACAATGTGTTCTTTAATGAACGCCATAGCCATGGGTCAGTCAAGGCAATGTGATAGTTCTCAAAACCAACGAACTCCATTGCATCCATGCCCTGTACTGGATTCCATTCGTGGAACGACAGATAAACAGAGAACAACAGCGGGAAGATCCCAAATACAGAAAAAATGATCAGAAACGGCAGAAGGAATCCATACGGTGTAAGCGCTTTCAGATTTAGACGAGAAAAAAGGCTTTTGTCCGCAGGTTCTATCGTTGTGCTCGCTGTATGATTCATAGTAACGACCTCTTAAAAAGGAAGCGCGTTATCCACGCTTCCTCACTTACTTAAAGTAAAAACAAATTAAAGATTACGCGTGCGACGCTTGATTAGACGCTCTGCCTCTTTAAGCGCAGTCTTGATGTCTTTACCTTCATCAAGTACTTCCATCAATGCGTTCTCTAATATAATAGAACGTGCAACGTGGTCGCCTTGTGCTGGAGAGACGGGTTTGATGTTTTGCGCCACTTCAGCAAAAAGAAGACGGGCTTTTTGTCCACCTAGGAACTCCATCTCTTCTTGGAAAAGCTCATCGTCATACGTTGTGATGTTCGCTGGGAAAGCAGCAATCGTTTCGAAGTGCTTAAGCTGTACTTCACGATCCGTCGTCATGTATTCAATAAGCGCCCAAGCTTCATCTGGGTTGTCTGATTGAGTTGGAATTGAAAGGAATGAACCACCCCAGCTGCCGTAGATACCATCAGGTAGGTTTTCTACTGCCCACTTGCCTTTGGTTTCAGGAGCGATCCAGTTGTTTAGGTGACCAAGTAGCCAAGCGCCAGAAAGTTGAGTTGCAAATGTGCCGTTGCGGAAGCCCTCGTACCATTCGTTAGACCAAGCCAAAATGCGTCCGTCTAAGCCTTTGTCGCGAATCTCTTTTGCTACTTCAAAAGCGTGAACAAAACGCTCTGATGTCACCACTGGATTGCCATCTTTATCGAAGTACAGACCTTCACCTTCAGGAACGGTCGTGAAGATAATCGCTTGTGCCACGTCGGCTGCCGAAGCGATAAGTTGTACGTTTTGCTCTTTCAGTTTTTCACCAGCAGCGATGTATGAATCCCAATCTTTGATTGCTTCTTCTACATCAATGCCCGCTTTTTCGAATACGTCGGTACGGTAGTACATAACACCTGGACCTAGGTCGACAGGGATACCATACATATCGCCGTCAGCGCCTTTGCCTTGTGCCCATGCGTAAGGTGCGAATCGTTCTTCGTATTTATCTGCACCGTAGTTTTCAGACAGGTTAACTAGGCCGCCAGATCCAACAAATGGACCAATTTTCTCAACGTCGACAACAATCACATCACCGGCACCAGAACCCGTTGCAAGGTTCGTTGTGAGTTTCGTGTGGTGGTCACCGTGGTTGTTCATAAGGTAATCAACTTTGATACCCGTTTCCTTTTCGAAATCAGGCAGTAATACCTTTAGGCTGCTATCGAAATCAGGGAAACCGTCGAAACGAATTTCTTTGTCTGCTGCATTTACAGCTGTTGTACCTAATCCTAAAGCAACCGCGCATGAAAGCGCTAAGGTCTTAAATTTCATGTTCTATCCTTAATATTTTTATAGGGTAACTGGTAAATCCGATACCGAGTTTCTAGTGACCAACGTCGGCAGCAATTTAAAGTTCACGTCATGTTTTATTTTTTTTAGCTTCTGTAGAGTGAGCTGTACTGCTTCAACGCTCATCTCTTCAATAGGGAAATTAATGGTGGTCAAACTAGGGGTCAGATAGCGCGCGAAGATGGTGTTATCGAAGCCCACCAGTGATACATCTTTAGGAACAGACAGTCCCTCTTGATGCAACACCTCGAAGGCGCCAAATGCCATGTGGTCATTCGAAGCAAATACTGCTGTGAAATGACACTTACGATTAACCAGCTTCTTCATAGCACTGATGCCCGTCTCTTCAGTAAAGCCCGCTTCCGAGACTAATGCTTCATCGTATGGCACACCCGCTTCTTCCAAGGCCTTTCGATACCCCTGCAAACGCCCCCTAGCATCTGCTTTATCTAAAGGCCCGGTAATACACGCGATATCTGTATGTCCCTTTTGCAAAAGATATTGAGTAGCGAGTAGCCCCCCGACTTCGTTATCAATATCAATGCAACTCATCGCCATTTCTGGGATGAAGCGGTTAATTAAAACCACAGGGGTCCCCTGTTCTTCCAATTCAATTAAATAGTCATCACTGAGCAGTTGAGTATGAAGAATCAAAGCATCGACACGACGCCCCAACAGAAACTCCACCGACTCGCGCTGCCCTTGTTCGGTGTTCGAACCCGCTGTAACCACTGCGTGGTAACCGAAGCGGCGTAGGTTTTCCTCTATGCAATGCAAGATGCCTGAATAGAAAGATCCGCCCAGTTCTGGAACAACAACACCCACACTTCCGGTACGACTTGAAGCCAAAGCCTGAGCGATAGAGTTCGGGCGATAACCCAGCTCTTTGATCGCCTTTTCAACCTTTAACTTCTTGTCGTGGCTCACTCTACTGGTGCCGTTAATCACTCTAGACACTGTCGCTTGAGACACACCTGCATGCTCTGATACGTGTTTAATTGTTGCCACTCGAACCTCGATACTTCATTAGCTTGTAACCGCTTACAAAACGATTATTAAGAAATTACGTTTTAGTTGAAGTGAGTGTCATCACACTAAACTTGGAGGTAAAAAGGCTGGATTTGGAAATCTTGAAAGCGCTTACAGATTCACTTCACACCATGAAACTGTTTCATGAGATTCTTGCTCACCTTATCAAAACAGCACTCGGTTACTTGCTCCCAAAGTGCTAACAAGCATGCATAAACTCCGTTTTCAAAAAGCACGATTCGGTGATGAACCCGCAACAGGCGGTAATATACAGAGCAAAATTGACCCTATTATTTCAGTGGCTATGCGAAATTGTATGGGAACATTTCATAGGCACTTCTAATTCTCTTTCCAGAACCCGAAACTTGAAACAACAACGCCCAGCAAAGGCTGAGCGTGAAACATTGAAAAACTTAGAGTCGCCTTTAAACCTCGTTTTCTGATTGCTCCGCGAGCTTAAACTCTTGAGTTAGTGAGAACTGCTGCTGCGACATGGTTTCAAGCTGTTGACCATGAGAAAACAAAACCTGAGATCGTTGTGAGTTATCTTCAGCCAAGATGTGTATCTGGCTGATATTTTGAGTGACTTGAGAGGCAACCACTTGATGCTCTGTCGTCGCGGTCGCAATTTGATGACTTCTTTGCTCTACTTCGTTGAGAAGATCAGACACCGTCGATATCGAGTGATTCACTTCGCCCGTTTGCTCAACACATTGAACCATCCCCACCACACATTGATTGATTTGTTCAACCGCCAGTTTAGAGCTAGTTTGCAACTGCTCGATCTTGTTGTGTATCTCTTGCGTCGAGGCATTGGTTTTCGCTGCTAACACTCGAACCTCATCCGCAACCACAGAGAAACCACGCCCTTGCTCTCCAGCTCGCGCCGCTTCTATTGCCGCATTCAACGCCAGTAGATTAGTTTGCTCAGAGATCCCAGATATCACATCCAAAATGGAGCCAATGCTGGCACTTTCGCTTTCGAGCTGGCCAATGGTCGCTGTTGATTCTGCTAACTTGCGCTCTAAACTGCCCATTAACTCGACGCTTTTATCCATGGTCTTCTGACCAGCACAGGAACTCGACACCGCTTCGGTTACAAGCGTTAGCGTTTGATTAGCGGCTTGAGTTATTTCGGTCACCGAGCACTCGATCTGCTCCATAGCTGTTGCCACCATCACGGTCTGATTGGTTTGGTCTTGCATCGCCTCGCTCAATGAACGGCTCGTGCTTTGATTCTCTATGGACGCCTCTTTTAAGCACGTCGACGAATAACGCATGTTCTCAATCATTTGAGTCAGATGACTGATCACTAAGTTGACCTTGTCGCTCACTGAGCCGAACTCATTATTGGCTTGATACTGCACCATCGCGCTCAAGTCTTTATTGGCAACTTGGTCGAGTGCACTTTGTAGCAGCTTGCTTGGTTTACGGATACCTTTGGCAATATTCAACCCGATCAACAGAGCAATAAGCACGGAAGCAAGTGCAATAAAACCCTGCATCACAAGGGCTTGCTGTGAAGAGTCCATCGATTCGTGATACAGGCGTGTCGCGGTGTCTTCAGCGTACATTGAAAGCTCATCAAAGTGACTTAACTGTTGATCGATTAGCTGTTCAATTTCCTGCTTTTGAAGGGAGATAGACTCATCGAGTTTGACGGTTTCTTTATGGGTAGCGACTGAGCCACTGGCTGAAAACGCGTGTGAAGCGAGCAACGATAAAGACTGTTTACTGCGGCGTAGCAAAGATGAGTCCAGATTATCCAAGTCTGATACAGCTTGTTCGAATCGCTCTTTACGGCTTTGTAGGCGACGCTCAACACCACGAACCTCCGATGAAGTTTGCAGAGAGAAAGCTTCATTCGCTTCTGCTGCAATCAAACTCAACTGAACCAACAAGGCTTCTACCGCTTTTTGCGTGTTGCCCGAACTCGTACTCGCCAATTGATTAACCAAGGTGTTATTGAGTTGTCCTACCACAGATTGAAATTGTTCCTGATCCATCGAACCGAGATCTTTACTATCCAAATACTCAACATAAAGCTCTAATACCTGCTCTATCTTATCGATAGTCAACAAACCTGTTTGAGTGATGTTGTTAAGCATGGCTTCCATTTGTGAACCAGCTACGCCCTTACCTTCGAACCAGTTCAATTGCTGCTGATATAGCTCGATGTTGTTTAAGACGGTTTGTTTCAGTGGCTCAAGTTCATCAATATAGTTAGCGGATAAGTAGGGTGTGGTGCTGCGATTAATGTCCAGAAATCGGATGGTTAACGTTGAAGATTGAAGCATTAATGGCGTAGCTTGCTGGGTGATGTTTTCGATTCGAGTGGTGATGTCTTTATTGCTACTGATGCTTAACCATGCAGAACCCAGCATGATCACAATCAGTACGAAGAAACCTAAATAAACTCGAGACACGATGGAAGAAAGTCTCATAGTAAATCCCTGATCTAGTGGCGAAAAAAAGGGCACAAAAATGTGCCCAAGAATGGAGTTAATTGAAACGTGCCCTAATCAATCTGCCTTTAGGGCTAAAATGGACAGTATTACGTGCTCTTAACAAGCATAGATATTTGAAAGCATGGCTCCTTGAAAATATGCCGAATTCAAAGAGCAGCGCTTTCTATACCTGTGATTACCACCAAGCTTCAAACATTGCGCCGAACGACAATGTATCAACATTGGTTGTCTTCACTGTGTTGCCTTTGGTTTCTACATCACCCACGGTTGTGTAGAAACGAAGCATTGGACGGCTCCAAGGTAAGCCACCTAGAGAAACGTTTTGAGAAAGCGTTACTTTCCATGCGTTCTCTTCACCGTCGTCATCGTAATCAACCATGCCGTAGCCCGCTTCTAACCATGTAGAATGAACATCATCCCATTGGTACTGTGGACGAACGATACCCGCGTATTCAGTATTCTCACGATCTAAGTCTGAGCCAGAGTTGTCTTTGTAAGACACTAAGTAATCAATGATGAACTGTTCAGATGCAGCGTAGCTACCCTCAACACTTGCATAAAAAGTCTGGTAATCACCTTTAAGGTCATATACCGATGAATCGGCACCGTCACCGTACTTAACAACCAACTTGTTAGACTCACCCAAGCCTAATGTTGCACCTACTAGGTAGGCCGTTTCATCACTGACTTTTTGTCCTTGAGTCACGACAGGCTGCATTGAATCTGTCACTGGATCGTATACGTACTCAGTCGTCGTAGACGTATCCGCTTCGCTCGATGCAAAACCGTAGTTCGCGTAAAAATCCAGATTACCAATACCTGCGTCAATACTGTGTAGCTTCGCTGTCACGGCGTATCGGCCATTGTCATTTACGAGGCCGCCTTTCACTTGGCCAACAAAGCCCATATCTAGCTTAGCGCCGCCGAAATCTAGGTTGTTAAAGCCAGCGCCTTGACCATCGTGTGTCATCCAGAAGTAATCGTTCAAACCTTGTTGCGGACGTTGATGGAAGTCGCGACCAGCCCACATATAAAGTTCTGGTTGGCTTTCAAATACGTTAGTTACACCTGCGTACATTTTTTTCATACTCAGGCCGCCGTCGTCAGCCCAAGCGTCTGCTTCCCAGTGGTCAGCCATGAATACGATGTCCCAAATCGCACCATTGTCAGCTTGGAAAAGCTTAGCTAGCTGAACCTCACCACCATTAGCTTCGTTACCCAAACGACCGACAGAACGACCTGTTGTACCGATGTCTACGTAACGCTCATCACCGCTCTTGTAGTGAGCGCCGTAACGAGCATAACCAGAGAAGACGATACCGTCTGGCACAGTTGTTTCTGAAGTTAGAACCGCTTGTTGCTGATCATCAACATACTTGATGTCCCCAACTTGAGATTCCAACTCTTGGATTCGTTGCTCGAGAGCAGCAAGATCCGTTTCTGCAGCAAAAGAAGAGAGTGAAGCAAGCGAAGCCGCCACTGCGACCGTTATTGGCAAAAGCTTAAATTTTTGCATTGTAATTCCCTATTATTTTTTTGAGTTTTCATCGAACAGGGAAATATTAAGCAATGAAAGCGTTGAAAAGTTGGTCGCTGTTCACACTGATAAATTAGGTCGAGAGCCATGAAACTTTTAGAAAAGTCATACCCAAAACTATTAATTTAATATCAGAAACTTAGGAAAGGAAACGCGTGAAATATCAGCTTGAAATCGCTTTCATTTCATCAATAATGGCGGGATCTATCACGGAAAAGTGTATGTAAAAATGAAGGAAATATGGTGCAGTTTTGATAAGTTTTCATATATATGAAAAGCCTCAAAATCTAAGGTCGATTTTGAGGCTTTTTAGTCTGAGTCAAACACCCAATTATCTAGAATCAAGTATTATCTAAAACGAATCTAGAGATTCAACGCCCATATTAAACAGCGTAAACGCATAAATATCGGCAGTGAGATCGATCGCTTTACTCAATGGCATTCCAGCACCATGCCCTGCATTTACGTCAATACGAATCATCACGGGCGCACTACCTTCATGCTTATCTTGCAGCTCTGAGATGAACTTATAAGAGTGAGCCGGTACTACGCGGTCATCGTGATCAGCGGTCGTCACCAATGTTGCTGGATAATCCGTGCCACGCACCACATTATGAACCGGAGAATAACCAAGCAGATATTCGAACATCTCTCTGTTCTGCGCGGATGTGCCATAGTCGTACGCCCACCCTTCGCCAGACGTGAATGTGTGGTAACGCAACATGTCCAACACCCCAACAGCAGGCAGAGCCACTTGGAACAGCTCAGGCTTTTGTGTCATACAAGCTCCTACCAGCAAGCCTCCGTTAGAACCGCCGCGAATCGCCAACTTATCGCTACTGGTGTAGTTTTCTTCAATTAAGAACTCGGCAGCAGCAATGAAGTCGTCAAAGACATTCTGCTTTTTCTGCTGAGTTCCCGCTTTGTGCCACGCCTTACCATACTCACCACCGCCACGCAGGTTCGGCACCGCATATACGCCACCCAGTTCTAGCCAACTGCCAACCGTGCCCGAGAAAGAAGGCGTTAGGCTAACGTTAAAGCCACCATAGGCGTACAACATGGTTGGATTATTGCCATCTAACACTAATCCCTTCTTATAAGAGATAAGCATCGGAACCTTGGTGCCATCCTTCGAGGTATAGAAGACTTGTTTAGACTCAAATTGATCCGACTCAAACGGAGACTCAGAGCGTTGGTAGATTTCAGAATTGCCTGATTCGACATCGAAAGAGAAAATCGTTGGCGGCGTTACATAGTTGGTAAAGGTGTAATAAAGCTGAGTTTGCTCGTTTTTTCCACCTAAGCCACTGGCCGTTCCCAGCCCAGGCAAATGAATTTCACGAACTAGGTTACCTTGGTAATCCAACTGCTCAATCTTAGACACCACATCCACCATGTAGTGAGCAAACAAGTGGCCACCACCCGTGCTGATATCCAATGGCTGTGGCTTTTCAGGGATGATTTCGAGCCATTTCCCATCGCGAGTACCAAAGCTCACCACCTTGCCATTAGGCGCATCAAGATTCGTATATAGAATGAAGGTCTCATCTTGGTTATCGATGAGATAAATGTCGCTATCCACATGATCAATCAGCGTGTTCAGCTGTTGTTCTGGTGAGTTTAAATCGATATAGAACAGTCTATTACCCGATGTCGACTCTCGCCCTAGAATGATCAAGTAACGGTCGTCTTCGGTGGTATAGCCTGATACATAGCGGTGCTGCTCAGCGTTGTTCTCACCAAAGATAACTTTGTCGCTAGCTTGCTCTGTACCCAACTCATGGAAGTAAAGTTTGTGCTGTTCGGTACGTGCAGAAAGCTGGCTGCCGTCTGGCTTGTCGTAACTAGAGTAATAAAAGCCGCGATTACCCAACCAAGAAATACCAGTAAATTTGGCGTCAGTGATTTCGGCTTCAAGCTGCTGTTTAGTCTCGGTATCAATCACGAAGATCTTACGCCAGTCGCTACCACCCTCTGAAATACTGTACGCCACTAGGCTGTAATCTTTAGAAAACGACACCGCACCCAGTGATGTAGTGCCATCTTCCGAGAAAGTATTCGGATCTAGGAAAATTTCTTCTTGTTGCCCTTCTTTGTGACGATAGAGAATGCTGTGATTCTGCAGGCCATCGTTCTTATAGAAATAGGTGTACTCACCTCGAACAAACGGCTGCGAGCTCTTTTTGTAGTCTTGCGCTTTCGCTAATCGCTCTCGCAGGTCATCGCGATACGGAATTTGAGCAAGGTAATCGAACGTGACCTCATTTTGGCTCGCCACCCACTGCGCGGTTTCGTCGCTTCTGTCGTCTTCTAACCAGCGATAAGGGTCTTCAACTATGTGATCAAAATAGTCATCGCTGACGATCTGTTTATTGGTGATTGGATATGGATACTCTTTTAAATAGCTCATCGTGATCCTTATTAAAAATAGTGAGAAATCGTCAAGTAGCGCGTTCTGATATGTTCAATCAATAACTTAATCTTGTTTGGTGGCTGGCGAGTAAAAGGGTACACCGCATAAATTCCCAACTTTTTGCCTACCAAATCAGGGAAGATATCCACCAGCTGACCATTGCGAATGTCGTGATAAACCAGACAACGTGGTACGTACGCCACGCCATGCCCACCCAGCGCCGCTTTTCTTAACGCGGTCGCATTGTCAGTCGAAAAAGAGCCCGCAACACGCACGATATATTTGTCATTGTCGGTACAGCCATCTTTACTATGCAGAAACTGCCATTCGCTAGCACCCGTTGTTTGATAGGCGTATTGCAAGCAATTGTGCTGCACTAAATCTTTAGGCAGCATCGGCTTACCGTTCTTAGCAATATAAGACGGCGAAGCGCACACCACCCATTGTGAATCCAATATATGACGAGCAATGAGGCTTGAATCTTCCAAGTAGCCGGTTCGAATCACCAAATCGAGACCATCCTCAACCAAGTCGACAAAGCGATTATTCAGAGACATATCGACCGTTAAACCTGGGTGCATATTACAAAACTCGGCCACAGCGTCTGCGAGAATCAAATCTCCGGAGATAGTAGGCACTGACATTTTGATATGACCACTAACATTTTCACCAAAGCCTGAAACTGCGTCCATAGCCTCTTGAGCCGCCTGCTTCACATTTTTGGCTCCGTGTAACATTGCCTTACCCGCCTCGGTAAGCGTCAATTTACGCGTGGTTCGATATAATAGCTGCACGCCAATCTCTTCTTCCAAACGCGCAATTCTCTTACTAACTACCGAATTTGTAAGGTTATTTTGCTCTGCCACCTTACTAAAACTGCCCAGCTCTACTACCTGTGAAAACAGGATCAAATCGTCTGCTCGCATTTGATTATGCCAATTTTGGAATTAATTATTTTCATTATTTCCCTATATCAATAAAAAATAAAGGGGTAAATTCACGCCAAATTAACAAAACAATTACAAAAACAGCTTTTGCAATCACATCGGTTACAAATAAAGCGACTCTAATTACAACAATTGAATCCTCGAGATTCAGATTACACCTACAAAACTAATGACGTGTTATTCACTTCAAACATGAACGTTTGAAAACAAGTACGAGGAAGTACCCATGAGTGAAACTCTACTAGCATTATTGGCCTTTTCGCCAATAGTTGTTGCAGCGATTCTGCTGGTTGGCCTTAACTGGCCTGCAAAAAAAGCGATGCCAGTGGCATTTGCATTAACCGTTGCTATCGCCCTATTCGCATGGGATATGTCTAGCACTCGCGTGCTGGCTTCAGTATTCCAAGGCTTCGGCATTACAGTGTCGGTTCTCTGGATTGTGTTTGGCGCCATCTTCTTATTAAACACTTTGAAACACACCGGAGCTATCACCACCATCCGCAACGGATTTACTGACATATCAGCAGACCGTCGTGTACAAGCGATCATCATTGCTTGGTGTTTTGGTTCATTCATTGAGGGCGCATCTGGCTTCGGCACACCCGCTGCAATCGCCGCTCCATTGTTGGTGGCAATTGGCTTCCCAGCGTTAGCTGCGGTACTGATGGGCATGATGATTCAATCTACGCCGGTATCGTTCGGCGCGGTGGGTACACCTATCATTGTTGGCGTAAACAAAGGTTTGGATACGCACAACATCGGTGAAAGCCTGATTGCCAATGGTTCAACATGGGATGCTTACCTACAACAGATCACATCAAGTGTTGCAATCATCCACGCCTGCGTTGGTGTGATGATTCCTGTATTGATGGCAATGATGCTGACTCGCTTCTTCGGTAAGAACAAAAGCTGGACTGAAGGTCTTGATATCCTGCCATTCGCACTGTTCGCAGGTGCCGCTTTCACCATTCCTTACGCACTAACGGGTGTTTTCCTCGGTGCTGAGTTCCCATCACTGATTGGTGGTTTGGTTGGCCTTGCTATTGTTGTGACAGCAGCAAAACGCGGCTTCCTAGTCCCTAAATCAAAATGGGATTTTGAAAGCGAAGACAAGTGGCCTGCAGAATGGCTAGGTTCTCTGAAAATCGACCTTGACGACAACAATCAAGGCCATAAGAAGATGAGCATGGCGATGGCATGGGCACCTTACGTGCTGCTCGCTGTCACTCTCGTTGCTAGCCGTGTGAGCCCTGAGTTCAAAGGCCTACTTAAGAGCGTTAGCCTTTCTTTCAGCAACATCCTTGGCGAGACCGGTGTAAGCACAGCGATTCAACCTCTGTATCTACCAGGCGGCATCTTAGTCTTCGTCGCGCTGGTTGCGGTTCTAATGCAATCTCGCAGTGCAGCTCCACTGGCTAAAGCCTTTGGTGAGTCGAGCAAAACTCTGATAGGCGCTGGCTTTGTGTTGGTGTTCACCATCCCAATGGTTCGTATCTTCATTAACTCTGGTGTGAACGGCGCAGATTTAGCAAGTATGCCCGTAACCACGGCAAACTTCGCAGCTGACCTCGTTGGTAGCGCATTCCCAGCATTGAGTGCAACGGTTGGTGCGTTAGGTGCCTTCATTGCAGGTTCGAACACAGTTTCAAACATGATGTTCAGCCAGTTCCAATTCGAAGTAGCGCAGACTCTGACTATCTCTAGTGCGGTGGTTGTTGCTCTACAAGCCGTTGGTGCAGCAGCAGGTAACATGATTGCGATTCACAACGTGGTAGCGGCATCAGCAACTGTTGGCTTGCTAGGACGCGAAGGTGCAACCCTACGTAAGACAATCATTCCAACGTTCTACTACTTGGTGATGACAGGCATCATCGGCCTAGTGGTTATCTACGGATTCAAAATGACCGACGCACTTATGTAAACCATAAGTCGTTCAAAAGCACTTGGCGTTAATACTCAATTCCCCGACAGCGACACCGTCTAATAAGACAGTTGATGAGTTCCGGGATGGATACTAGAGCACATCAACACCCATGGGTATTAACGCCATTTTCCCGAATTAAAGCAGCCCAAACCAAGCTCTCAAAGAAGAGCAACATCCCAAGAATTTAGGACTGAAATTATGATCATATCCGCATCGACTGATTACCGCGCCGCAGCAAAAGCGAAATTACCACCGTTTCTTTTCCACTACATTGATGGTGGCTCTTACGGAGAACATACCCTACGTCGCAACACGGCTGACCTAGCTGAGATTGCGCTAAAACAACGCGTACTCAACGACATGTCGGACCTAAATTTGGAAACCGAACTATTTGGCGAGAAGCTAGCGATGCCAATCGCACTGGCGCCTGTTGGTTTAACGGGTATGTACGCAAGACGCGGTGAAGTACAAGCAGCAAAAGCCGCCGACAACAAAGGCATCCCTTTTACCATGTCGACCGTGTCGGTATGTCCGATTGAAGAAGTTGCACCTAAGATTGAGCGCCCAATGTGGTTCCAACTTTACGTACTAAAAGACCGTGGCTTCATGAAGAACGTTCTTGAACGCGCTAAAGCCGCTGGCGTCACAACACTGGTCTTCACCGTGGATATGCCCGTACCCGGCGCTCGCTACCGTGACATGCACTCAGGAATGAGTGGTCCAAATGCAGCAGTACGCCGCGTATTCCAATCTATGCGTCATCCTAGCTGGGCAGTTGATGTCGGCTTACTGGGTAAACCACACGACCTAGGCAACATCTCTACTTATCGTGGTTCTCCTACCAAGCTGGAAGACTACATCGGTTGGTTAGGAGATAACTTCGACCCGTCGATTTCATGGAAAGATCTAGAGTGGATCCGTGACTTCTGGGATGGCCCAATGGTTATCAAAGGCATTCTTGATGAAGAAGATGCAAAAGACGCCGTGAGATTTGGCGCAGACGGTATCGTAGTTTCAAACCACGGCGGTCGTCAGCTAGATGGTGTTCTATCCAGTGCTAAAGCACTGCCTGCGATTGCAGATGCGGTAAAAGGCGACACCAAGATTCTGGTCGACTCTGGTATTCGTACTGGCTTAGATGTAGTTCGCATGATGGCGATGGGCGCAGACTGCACCTTGCTTGGCCGCTCTTTCGTTTACGCGTTAGCAGCGCAAGGACAAGCAGGTGTTGAGAACCTGCTCGATCTTTACGATAAAGAGATGCGCGTTGCCATGACATTAACAGGCGCGAAGACAATCAAAGACTTAACTCGTGAATCTTTGGTGGGGCTAGATTAAGCGGCCACGATTCTGATTTAGGTTCAGACTAATGCTTTGGTCTACTTAGACTGAAGTTCAATCGGTGTCACAGCAATTCCACTGCCGTTGTGACACCGTTTAAGCACTGGAAAATAAAATAAAAAGCTAGGGCGTGTTGATCTTTCGAGCTGATTTTTGCAGCGAGTTGCTGGGTATTTATACAAGGCAGAGGCGTCGATGTGTAGCTAGCCTACATGAGAAGCCGATAACGTAGTAGAAATGGTCAGCAAACGCTGCCCGAAGGGTTCGAGCTGGGCGCCCCCGCAAAAAGCGTTTTACTCTTTGTTGAGGGGGATTTGCTTAGAGTGACTAGGCTACTTCCCCTTCGCCGCGATTAAAACGCTTTTATCTCGAACAAAATTTAACCGCGAAAGTTCAACACGCCCTGAACAGTGCCAAATAAGAAGCACAAGGAAGCAAAGATGGAGACAAACACATCCCATGAGCGAGTAATCGACGCCAAAGCTTATCAGCAGCTTGAATCGATACTGGCTCAAAGAATAGAAACAGAACGCATTGTCACGCAAGAGGCAAAGCGCTTGGCTTACGGCACCGATGCGAGTTTCTATCGCTTGGTACCGAAAATGGTTCTAAGGCTGAAAAACTTAGATGAAGTGATATTCACCATTCAAAGCTGTCGCGAACTGGGCATTCATTTTACCTTTCGCGCTGCGGGTACCAGCCTATCAGGACAAGCGGTTTCAGACTCGGTACTCATCACTCTAACCGACGACTGGCGCGGCTATGAGATTGTCGATAACGGCAATCAGATCATTCTTCAGCCCGGTGTGATTGGTGCTGATGCCAACAAATACCTCGCCCCTTTCCAACGTAAAATCGGCCCAGACCCAGCCTCTATCAACACCTGTAAGATTGGTGGTATTGCCGCGAACAACGCCAGTGGCATGTGTTGTGGTACTGCGCAGAACTCCTATCGCACGGTCGAAAGCATGAAAGTCGTATTGAGCGATGGCACCCTGCTCGATACCGCAGACAGTGCTAGCGTTGAATCATTCAAGCAGTCACACAAAACGTTGTTTGAAGGCATTATTGATTTACACAGACAGACTAGCTCAAATCAAGAACTGGCAGACAGAATCCGCCACAAGTACCGTCTTAAAAACACCACTGGCTACGCTCTGAATGCCTTGGTCGATTACCACGATCCAATTGAGATCATCAAACACCTGATGATTGGCTCAGAAGGCACGCTAGGCTTCATCGCAGAGATCACCTACAACACCGTTATCGAACACCCGAACAAAGCTTCGGCTCTGTTGGTGTTTGCTGACATAGAACAAGCAAGTAAAGCCGTTACTACGCTATCAAAAACACCAGTTGCTGCCGTTGAATTGATGGATGGCAGAGCACTGCGTTCAGTGGCTGATAAACCGGGTATGCCCGCCTTTATGCCTAGCTTGGATTTAGAAGCCGCGGCTATTTTGGTTGAATCACACGCCAGCTCCCAGCAGGACTTAGATTTACAATGTAAATCAATTTTGGATGCATTGACTGAATACACAATTGTTGAATCAGTCCCTTTCACGTCCGATCCGAAGACAGTCGCGACTCTGTGGGGCATCCGAAAAGGCATGTTCCCAGCAGTTGGAGCCGTTCGTGAAGTTGGCACAACCGTTATCATCGAAGACGTGGCTTTCCCTGTCGAAAACCTCGCTAACGGTATTCGAGAGCTACAAGAGCTGTTCGACAAATACGACTACAGCGAAGCGATCATTTTTGGTCACGCCCTCGAAGGCAACCTGCACTTTGTATTTACTCAAGGCTTCGACAGTCAAACAGAAATCGATCGCTACGGCGGTTTCATGGACGATGTTGCCGAGCTGGTTGCGGTGAAATACCAAGGTTCTCTAAAAGCGGAACACGGCACGGGCCGAAACATGGCGCCTTATGTGGAATTGGAATGGGGCAAAGACGGCTATGCCTTGATGCAACAGATCAAAGCGCTGTTTGATCCAGAAAGACTGCTCAACCCCGGCGTTATCATCAACGACAACCCGAATTCCCACATCACCGACCTAAAACCAATGCCTGCTGCCGACGACCTTGTTGACCGCTGTATTGAGTGTGGATTCTGTGAGCCTGTTTGCCCGTCTCGCACACTGACCTTGTCACCTCGCCAACGTATTGTGTTGTACCGAGAACTGCAACGCCGCCGAGAAGCAGGTGAAGAGATAGAAGCCAGTGAACTAGAGAAAACCTTCGAATACCAAGGCATTGATACCTGCGCGGCAACAGGCCTGTGTGCTGAGCGCTGTCCGGTAGGCATTAATACGGGTGACTTAGTGAAGAAGCTTCGTGTTGCCAAGTATGAGAAGTTCACACCAATCGCTAAGTGGACAGCGGATCATTTCTCGACCACCACTAAGCTGACCAAGGCTGGCCTCAAAACCAACCAAGTGGCGAGTAAGGTTCTGGGCGCCAACACGGTCGGCAAGCTTACCAATGGCCTACGCTCAGTGACCAAAGGCGCGACACCGATTTGGATGCCAGAGATGCCGCAATCCAACAATCACTCCCTCACGGCTTCACCAATGACAGCCGAAACATCGAACAACGCGAAGAAAGTGGTTTACCTCCCTTCGTGTGCCAGTCGAACCATGGGGCAACAAAGTGATGCGGGCGACCAACGTCCTCTTACTGAAGTGACCATGTCTTTGCTCAACAAGGCAGGATTCGAGGTAATTCTACCGAAGAAGCTAGATGACCAATGCTGTGGTATGCCTTACGACAGCAAAGGAATGACCGACTTAGCACAGTCGAAGACTCAGCAGTTGGAAGAAGTGCTATGGCAAGCCAGTCGTCAGGGTGAATACCCGGTACTGATGGACACCAGTCCGTGCGCCAAACGCAGTATTGAGCAGTTCACCAAGCCATTAGAGGTGCTAGAGCCGACAGGGTTTGTGAATCAATACTTGCTAGAGCACCTGACGCTTGAGCCACTGAAAGAAACCGTAATGCTGCATGTCACTTGTAGCTCTCGCCGAATGGGCTTAGAAAGTGCGATGCTAAACCTCGCTAAAGCCTGTACCGAAGAAGTGATTGTTCCAGAGCATATTCAATGTTGTGGCTGGGCGGGTGACAAAGGCTTCACTACGCCAGAACTAAATGAAGCGGCAGTCCACCCACTTAAAGAACAAGTACCGAGCAACTGTACTCGTGGTTTCAGTAACAGCCGAACCTGTGAGATCGGTTTGTCGCACCACAGTGGCATTCCGTATCAATCAATCTTGTACTTGGTGGACGAAGTGGCGCAGTAGCTTCACTCATACTGCGAGCAATGTGCTCTAGTTTAAAACGAAAAATGGCAGCCCAATCAGGCTGCCATTTCTTTATTCGGCTGAAATATATTATTGAAATAAATGCTATTAAGCGAGAGCTACAGAGCCTTATGTTATTGAGCTAAGCGCATCAACTCTTCTGGCGAGTAGTGTTCTGCCTCTGCACCTTTGGCGATTAGGTCAATCACTTGGAACTCGCTCATATCCCCAAACTCTTTGGTCAAGTAATCACGAAACGCTTTCTCATTCGGCCATTTGCCTCGCACGATATAGCCCTCTTCTTTGTCAAAATCTTCCGTTTCAAAGAATGAAAAGTCAGTCATACCAATATTGTGGCAATACAAAACGAGATACATGTTGAATCCTTTACACTTAACTAGGGCCTGTTTAACTTTCGAGCCGATCAAAAAGCGTCTCTAAAAAGCAGGGCTAAGGTTACAACATAAATGCTAAATCGAATACCCAATCGGATCGTCAATTTAGAAACCTCAGCGACCGGATCTTTACGTTAGTCATCAAACATCAAGTTAATGGCTGCACCCAACAAGATCAGCCCAACAATTGGCCCCATGACTGCTAATGGCGCGCGCTCAATGTATGGAAGGTTCTCTGCGATCATCAAACCCCATTCAGGTGTTGGTGGCTTTGCCCCTAATCCGATGAAGCTCAGCGAGGTCAGACTTAGAGTGATAACCGGTAGCCTCAACATCGCGTGTCTTAACAACGGTGGCAACACATACGGAAGCAAGTAGAAACGGAAGATTCTAAGCTTACTGGTGCCCCATAGTGGCGCGAGGTGTGTATAAGGTTGAGCCTTGGCTTCTACGATCAAGCTTGAGCAGTGTGCAGCTAGCGGCGCCCACGACACCAATACAATCGCGATTAATGCGCTGTTCGGATTCATCCCCGTTAAGCCTGCAACAAGCAAGCCTGCAATGATGTATGGGATACCCTTAGTGATCTCGATAAGGCCTTGGCTAAAGCGGGTGTTGAAACCCATGATGATGCCCGTCACCAAGCTCAAGAACGTTGCCAATATGCCGGCTTGGAAGGTCGCAATCATACCAGAACCAATTCTCGCCAGTAGGTCTCGACCAATGCCATCTGCGCCCAAAGGTGCTTGCCAACTCGGTGATGCCAAGCGTGCGAATTGGCTAGTGTATGGGTCTCGGAATGCAGCCCATACAACGATAGCAATTAGGAAAGAGAAGATCGCAAAAGCAGTGACACGTTTAGCTCGATTCTGGGTAAAACGAAACGAAGAGTGGCTACTGATGAGCTTGCCGCTTTTCAGGCTATGGCCAAGAATCAATTGCTGAACAAACAAACTCATGCTGCTCACGGCAATTGAAAATAGCAGCAACACCAATAAGCCGCCTTGCAGCGTTGGTAAGTCTTGCGCCTTGGCTGCACCAAGAATCATGCGCCCGATACCCGGAATCGAAAAGATAAGCTCAACCGCGACTGCGCCACCCGTTAAGCCAATCACGATCATCGCGATTTGCGGGATCAGACTGCTCAGCGCTCTTTTCAGCGCAAAGCGAATAATTTGATTGGAATGAACGTTGGCACTGAGCCAAGTGATCACCCAAGGTTCATTGAGAACGCGTTGTAAACTGTCTCTGAGTAGGCGACTAAACAGGCCACTGGCAGGTAGGGCGAGCGCTAAACTTGGTAGCCAAATATCTTGCCAACTTTGCCAACCATACGGCGGCAGCCAACCTAACCAGATAGAGAACACCAGTATCAATACCGAGGCAACAACGTACTCTGGTAAGGATATTAGTACCGTGCTTAAACTGCTGTAACTCTGCCCCAGTTTGCCCTTCTTCCAGCTGCGTAAGGTGGCAAGCAAGCCTGCACCACACAACACGAAGGTCATCACAAGTGCGCTAGACATCAAGAACAGAGACGTAGATGCTGTTTTTTGAATGCTTAAAGCAACCGAGGAACCATCAATCCATGATTCACCTAGATCACCTGAAAAAGCACTTCCTACCCAGTCGAGCAGGCGCTCAATGGCTGAACGGTCAAGCTGAAGATCAGCGCGTACCGCCGCTAAAGCTTCAGGCGTAAGCAGGTGTTGTTGCCCCGCCCTAGCCCGCAGAATAGATTGGCTTGGATCGATGCCTGCAATGTCAGGCATCAAACCAACAAGAATCACCACCACAATCAGTGAGGCGATTCTTGATAGCCAAGGCGTCAAGATAAATAGAGTTCGACGCAGAGTCTCAGCAGATAACATTTATTTAGTTAGCCTGTGTTGCCGGGTTAACTTGTGTCGTTTTTTTGACCTGTGTAGTTTGGTCAACCAAGCGACGTTCACTTGGGTCACGAACGACATTGCTTACACGCTCACTTTCACCTTGAATCACACGTTCGTGAAGCAGCGGGATAGCCGCGAAATCGTTAAGGATTTTTTGTTCAGCTTCGATGATCGCTTGCTGACGCAGCGCACCTAGCGGTTGTAGGTCAGCGTGATTCAGTGCTTTATCTACCTCTTGAGAACAGAACTGGCCAAGGTTGAATGAACCCTTACAACCAAAGTCGCTCATCATGTAAGCCACTGGGTCACCCGAATCTAGAACCGTTGCACGAGAAAGGATAAACGCGTCGAACTTACCAGATAGCGCATCGTTCTCGATCTGAGCGTATTCACGAATATCCAGCTCAACCTTGAAACCAGCCGCTTCAAGTTGTTGCTTCAGTAGCGCTGCCACTTCTGGAAGCTCTGCACGGTCGGTAAAGGTACCGATAACAATACTTTCACCGTTTGCTTTTAGCGTTTTGTCGATTGCTTGACCTTCAGGTCGGATCGGCTCTGCCCAAGCAAGTGCAGGACCTAATAGGCCTTGTGCGATGTCCGCGTGGTTTTCATAAACAGTATTCACGATTTGCTCACGGTCTACCGCAGCCGCCGCTACCTTACGCAAGTTAATATCGCTGAATACGCCTGACTTGTTATTTAAGTAAAGCGTATTGGTACGAGGCATTGCCACTTCATAAAGTAGGTTCGGATCAATGGTCGCGATTTGTGAAACGGGTACTGCTTCAACGATGTCTGCTGTACCTGTTCTTAGAGCTGCAGCGCGAGCAAAACCGTTAGGGACGTATTCTGCAATCACAGATTCAACTTGCGCTTTTTCACCCCAGTAGCCATCGAAACGTTTTAGCTTCGCGCTGGTTGTGCCGTTGATTTCACTCAACTCAAACGGGCCCGTACCAGCACCCATTGGGCTAACACGGCCATCTTCTTGGTAAGCACTTGCTGCAAGAATCGCTAATTGAGGGCTTGATAAACGGCTTGGTAAAAGAGGGTCATCAAAGCTGGTTTTAATCTCTACGCGGTAGTTGTCCATCGCTTTCACTTCGAGATCGACACCATCTAGAATGCGTGGCTTAGGTGCAGCCTCAAGCGCTTTCTGCAAAGAGTTCACTACGGATTCTGCTGTTAATGTAGAGCCATCGTGGAATTTAACGCCTTGGCGAACCGTGAATTGCCAAGTCAGTGGATCAACGTGTTTCCAATCTGTTGCCAGCATTGGCTCAGCTTCTGAAGTTGGGCTCAGGTTAACTAGCGTTTCAGCCGTGCTCCAACGCGATAGTTTGAACGCGTCATCAGAAAGTGGCGATAAACCCGTTCTTGGTGGTTGCATCATCGCAACTCGAATTTCAGATTTTACTGCGGCATCGCTAGACCCTGGTTGAGAGTCAAAACAGCCCGTCAAAGGCAGAGCCAACGCAAGCGTGCAAGCCAGTTTGATTGAATTAAAACGCATAATTATTTTTTCTCTGTAGCTGTATTTTTTTAATAAATAAGGTTGTGTTTAACAAGTAGATTTCGAAAGAGGCTGAGACTCGATCAGCATCTGAGTCGCAGGATGAGCAGGTTTACTCATCACTTGATCGGTCGGTCCGTGCTCCACCATTTCACCATGGTCGAGTACCAGTATTTCTTCACAAAGGGCTTTTGCGGCACCTAAATCGTGAGTAACCAAAATAAGGCGCATATCGCGCTTCTTTTTTAATGAATTAACCAAGTCCAACAACCTTTGGCGATTCACTGGGTCAAGGCTGGCAGTAGGTTCATCGGCCACCAGCACTGCGGGTCTAACGACAAGAGCCCGAGCAATAGCCACACGTTGAGCTTGACCTGTAGAAAGCTGATTGGGTTTCAGTAAGAGCAAACTGGCAGGCAATCCAACGTCTGAAAGCGCCTCTTCAATGATGGCTTCATGATTACCCGAAACATCTAAGTTACTTAGAGGTTCGGCTAAGATCTGTCGAACGGTATAGTAAGGGTTGAGGCTAGTGTGGGGCTCTTGAGGCACCAATTGAATCAAGCGACACACCGTTGCTTGCGCTTTGCTATCGCGAATTGGGAGCGAATAACCGAACAAGTTTATTTGACCAACGGTTGGCGCTTTAAGGCCAAATAGCAGTTCAATTAACGTTGATTTACCGGCACCAGAACGCCCAACAATTGCTAGGCTTTTGTCTTCAACATTAAGGTCTATGTTCTGTAGCGCTTTGAACGCTTTACCACCCAACCAACTTGGTACGGAGTAGTAGTGAACACTCACATTGTCGAACTTAATCTCTATCGGTGTTTGTGTTTCTGAATCAGTCACTGGCATTAATGGCGAGGCTTCTGAGTTTAGTGATAAGGTCGAGCTCATTCGATTAAGTCTCTCAATGAACAGCAGAAAGCGTGAGAGCTCGACTCAAGTGCATGTTTCGGTGCACCGTAAGCCACCACACCACCATCATCGATGACTAACAGCTTGTCACACGCCAACGCGCTATGCAGGTCATGGGTGATGAGTAAACCACCAATTTGACGCTGTTTAACATTGTGTCGAATCAGCTTAAGTATCTCTTGCTCTGTCACCGGATCTAACGCACTGGTTGGTTCATCGGCGATGATAATATCGGCGTTACTCAGCAAGCCAATCGCAATACACACACGTTGGCGTTGCCCACCCGAAATTTGGCTCGGGTACAACGGCAAGATGGTTTCTGGATTAGGAAAACCAAGTTGATTCAGCAACTCGGTAATTTGAATTTTTTCTCTTGATTTAAGCTTAGTGCGAGTTCCCGTCAAGGCAAGGCAGAGTTGACCTTCTATTGAAACCAGAGGGTTCAAAGCTTGAAGCGCATCTTGGAAGATAACTGCGGGGCGCTGTGTGGCAGTTCTTTGCAACATAGGCAAACCACACACAGCTTCACCAGATAGAGAAATATGACCTTCAACTTCAATCGTCTCTGGCAGAAACCCGGCAATAGCGCGAGAAAGCATCGACTTACCAATGCCTGACGGTCCCATGATCGCCAACAGCTCACCGCGATAAACATCGAAGTGGATATCTTGGAAAAGGGTTCTCGAAGAGGTTTTGATCGTTAGGTGGTCAACAGACAAAAGTGGGGCGTTCACGCAGATACTCACAGATAGATGTTATAACATAACAACATTATCATTTAGCTGAGGCGATGAAAAGCGGACATTGAACTGTATCGCGTTTTACTTACAATTTTATTGACCATTTATAGTGAGTCATTACATACAAAAAAGCGCTCACCAAATTTATCGTATAAAAATAGTAAAGCGCTTTCATAAAATATTACAGGTGGTGATTAGGTTACTTAGTTAATGGCACCATGAGCGGTATCTTCGACTGGGTAACACTTCTGCTTAACTTGTGCGATGAACGGATACAGGAACGCAATACGCCCAAGATAGAACAGAGTAAACGCCAACCACAAACCATGATTACCCCAAATATCGACGGTGAATGCCTGTACCGCTAAAAATACCAACAAAGTCGCGATGCTTGAGTCTCTAACCGGACGTGTGGTTCCCGTTCCGGTAAAAATGCCATAAACCGTTAAGCCAAAGCCAGCCACTAGCGGGAACACAATTAACCACGGAGCCATCTCTTGGTACAGCGTGACCAGCGCTAGAATATCGGTAAACAAGAAAACAATCATATCTTTAAAAATCAAAGTTAAAAGCGTCAGCGCGGCAATGAAACCTGCCGTCCATTGGAAGTTAAGCCTTAAAACACGATCAAGCATTGAAGGGTTCTTCTGTCCTACCGCCTTACCTGCAAACACACTCGATGCGTTGGCAATACCATCAAACATATAGCTGACAATGAAGGTCACCTGCATCAAGATCGCGTTAGCCGCTAGAACATCGGTACCCAGTTTAGAGCCAGTACGCGCCATCATGTTGAAGAACACCAAGATACAAATGGTGCGAAGCAATAGATCGGTATTCGAAGAGATGATTGTCGATAGGTCTTTCTTGGTCATCTTCGAGCCTTGCAAGAACTCAGAGATCGAAATATTGCTGGTCTTCATCACCAAGGTCACACCAATCGCAAAGGTGGTAACTTGTGCAATCAAACTTGCGTAAGCCACACCTGCGACACCCAAATCGAAATAAAGTACAAACACCGCATCCAAGACAATGTTCAACACATTACCAAACACTTGTGTATAAAGAACGTCTTTGGCTTTCGCCTGTCCCATTAACCAACCAATAATGGTGTAGTTAAGCAACACGAAAGGCGCGCCATAAATCAAAATACTGAAGTAGATATGCGCGTGCTCGGCTACATTGGCTTCAGGCTCTATCACCCACATTGCGCCTTGCCAGATGAGTGGTTGTATCAAGATAAAGATCAAACCCACTAAACCAGACAGCACAAACGGACGCATCAAGCTACCCGCCAAATCAGTGCGGTTTCCCTTACCCAGTGCCATCGCACTTTGGCCCGTGGTACTGACACGGAAAAAACCAAACAACCAATACATGGTGTTCATAATGATGGTGCCGATCGCTACGCCACCAATCAATTCAGCAATACCAAGTTGGCCAATAACAGCGGTATCCACAGCACCTAACAGAGGTTGTGTCACCGTTGAGATGATGAAAGGGAAAGCGATTTTCAGATAATCTTTGTGGGTAATGGTCATATTCTATCGAGTGATATTAAGAACTATTTGCAATTAGAATGAAATGCTATCGTTTAATCCGTACGTTGTCATCATTTACTTAGAGTAGATTATCAACAAAGCATCTTTATCTTAGGCCAACTGCATAAAATCGTTAGCTGCTATTGGTTGTGCTAATTTGTCTCAACAAAAGATCAAAGTCTGGTTCAACAAAACAGCACAACCATCGATTAGTAAAAGCTCACGGGAAGGTAGAAATCGAGTTCGAACACTTCATCGGTGTTGAGAAAATGATTCTGATGATAATGCACATACGCGGGAGTCGAGCGCTGTTTGAAACCAGATGTGGGTAGCCACTTTTCTAACACCATACTGATCTGTGGTAGCAGTTCTCCATAGCGGCCATTCAGTCGAAACACCGCATGCAAGCCTCCTGGGATCACCATCTGGTTCACGATACTGCGATACTTAATCGGTTCATCAATCGCGATACACGCGACATAACGACACTGATCCATCTCAACCCAAGCAGGGTTTGAGTGATGCAAACCAAATTGACTTGAAAAATCACGCTGTTCTGAATTCGCCCACGCTTTCAATATCAACCACGCATTGCGAATGGATCGATTATATCCCGTATGTCGAACATAGGCCGCCATCCGTTCAGGCACTTCAATAATCTTAGGTTCAGGTAACACTCGCTGCGCAACATTCAAATAGCCCGCCGCCACTTCGAGATCTTTTAAATAGGGTTTTTCTGCTACTTGTAAATCGTGTTTACGCCATTCTCCGGGCGACATATTAAAGGTCGCTTTAAATGCTCGACTAAACGAAGACACAGAACTAAAGCCACATTTATGGGCGATCTCAACCACAGACGAGCTGGTATCAAACATCAATTGGTTGGCTGCATACTCCATTCGAGTTCGTCGGATGTATTGATGCAACGATTCCCCGACCACACTTTTGAAGGTGCGATGAAAGTGCTGTTCTGAATAGGCCGCTATCTCAGATAACTCTTTGGCAGACAAAGGCTGACTGATGTCTTGGTGAATATGGAACAGGACATCATTGATTCGCGATATGTGTTGACGTGACATCGTTTAAATAGCATAAATGGACATGTTTAAGAGCATAAACGGACACGCTAGTTTTTACAATTGCCGTGTAATATCAAGCGATAGAATAAAAACGATAAACGACGAGACACAACACATGGAAATCGCACAGTCATTACAACAGATTCAATCTTCATACATTCGGGAGATCCTCGCAGCCGCAAGTGACCCAAATGTCATCTCATTGGCCGGTGGTTTACCGGACGAGAAAACATTCCCTATCGATTTAATGAAGCCAACGCTAGAAAACCTAGCGAACATGCCTGAAGTTTTCCAATACGGTTCTACTGCCGGTTACGACCCGTTGCTTGACCACCTAACACAAAGCTACCAATTGCCAGAATCACACACGGCAATGATTTGTACTGGCTCTCAGCAAGGTTTGGATTTGATTGCGCGTGCGTATGTCGACCCAGGTGATGTGGTTGTGATGGAAGCGCCAAGCTACTTAGGTGCAATGCAGGTGTTTGGCCTAGTTCAAGCAAACATTGCGACGGTGTCTCAAACTGAATTTGGCCCGAACCTAGACGAACTGGAAACGTGCTTTGCACAGCAATCACCGAAGATGTTCTATGCCGTGCCTGATTTCCACAACCCAACAGGTGTATGTTGGGCAACAGAAACTCGTCAAAAAGTGGCTGAGCTGTGTATCAAGTACAACGTAGCCTTCATTGAAGATGCGCCATACCGTGAGCTACGTTTCACAGGTACGGAACTGCCATTGGTTTCTTCGTTCTGCCCTGACAACTCTATCGTTCTTCGTTCATTCTCTAAGATTGCATCGCCAGGCTTACGCATTGGCGCGGTAACAGGTAAACGCAGCTACCTTGAGCCACTGATCAAAGTCAAACAAGGCGCGGATTTACACTCAAGTGTACCTATGCAAGCACTGCTTGTTGGTCTTCTAAAACATGAAGACTTCAACGTACACATGGAAAACATTCGCACACTGTACAAGTCTCGTTATGAAGTGTTGTTCTCAGAGCTAAAAAAACAACTGCCTGCAGATTGCGTGTTAAAAGCCGTAGATGGCGGGATGTTCATTTGGGTAGAAATCCCAGAGTGCGATACCTTCGAATTAGCTAAGACTTTGCTATCGAATGGTGTGGCGGTTGTACCAAGCCCAGTATTTTATCCAAAGGCCGATGAAGCAAAAGCCGCACTGCGCTTAAACTTCACTAACGCCAACCCAGAAGAATTAACAGAAGCGGTGAAACGCTTAGCGGAAGTACTTAACCAAGCGTAATCGCTGATTAAGTCAGACAGATTCAATACCAAGGCCCTGATGTATTTTTACAGCAGGGCCTTTTTGGTTTGGGAATACGTGTTGTAATTCGAACCAGATAAAACGGTTTCATTGCATTTCTTAGTCCAAAAGCCACACTAATAACAATGCTAAATAGCCCTACTTTTGGTTGGTTTTTGTCCTTCCTTGGCTTGGTTATACTGCGGCGGATTTTAATAAGCCAATATGGGCAAACCTGAGTAAATCAAACTCAGTATGTATCATAAAAGGCAACCGCTCTGGATTTACGTTCCAGCTCGCAGAAAGGAAAAACCATGTCTCAATATGTTGTATGTGCTCTGTATAAATTCGTAGCACTTGATGATTACCAAGAAATTCGCCAGCCACTCACTGACGTGTTAGAAGCCAACCAAATCCGCGGTACTTTGCTACTTGCGAGCGAAGGCATCAACGGCACTGTTGCAGGTAAGCGCGAATCTATCGACGCCCTTCTTCAATGGTTCAAACAAGATTCTCGCTTGGCTGATGTTGTTTACAAAGAGTCGTTCAACGAAGAACAACCATTCAACCGCACCAAGGTTAAGCTTAAGAAAGAGATCGTAACCATGGGCGTTGAGGGCATCGACCCACGCCACGTTGTCGGCACTTACGTGAAACCAAACGAATGGAACGCATTGATCTCTGATCCTGATGTGATTCTGGTTGATACTCGTAACGACTACGAAGTGGACATCGGCACCTTCAAAAATGCTGTAAACCCAAACACAGAAACCTTCCGTGAATTCCCTCAGTACGTTGAAGACAACCTTGATCCTAAGAAGCACAAGAAAGTTGCGATGTTCTGTACTGGCGGTATTCGTTGCGAAAAATCAACAGCCTACATGAAAGAACAAGGCTTTGATGAGGTTTATCACCTTGAAGGCGGCATTCTTAAGTACCTAGAAGAGGTACCTGAAGAAGAGAGTATGTGGGAAGGCGACTGCTACGTATTTGATGGTCGAGTTGCAGTAAACCACCAGCTAGAAAAGAGCGGTTACGATGTGTGTAACGCGTGTCGCCTGCCAATCACTGACGAAGACAAAGCCTCTAAACACTTCGAGAAAGGCGTAAGCTGCCCTAAGTGTATTAATAAGCACAGCGACGAGCAGAAAGCCCGTTTCCGTGAACGTGAAAAGCAAGTTCAACTGTCGAATGCTCGTGGCGAAACCCACGTAGGCGGCGAAGCTGCTCACCTTATCGAGCAACGCAAAAAAGAGAAGCTTGCACACAAAGAGCAGCAACGCTCTGGTAAGAAAGCAAAGTAAACTTTCTGCTTTAAACTCTTATAGTTCTAAACATATAACTATAAATAGTTAGCTATATACATACAAAAGGGCGCAAGTTCGAGGATAATCCTACGAGTTTACGCCCTTTTTTGATCGCTTTACGGCTTTGTGTTTTGAACCACATTTCTTTCGAAAAATTACTTCTATACTATTAATAATTCGACTAGAGAGGAAGTGCCAATGCTCAATGAAAACCATGCCTTTATCTTAGATTTCCCAGATCTTAAATTAGACATTGTTCAGCTCAACCACGACGACGAAAAATTCAAAGCAGACATGCAGAAATACCACCAACTCGACTACGACATCCGTCAGCTAGAAATCTCTGGCAGCCCTATCGATGACGACAGCATGCACAACCTCAAAGTAGAACGCATGGAGCTCAAAGACTCGCTACACAAACAGCTCACGCGCCATCACGCGCTTAAGATCGTATAGAAAAATCAATCCAAGACTTTATTCTTAGCCATGCATCACGCATGGCTTTTTGGTTTCATCACTTCGCAAATCTAAGCTAATTCGGCTTCTTCAATTATGTTACTGTTTGCTTATTCAAAGGCGTTTGATAAGGAGCGGTAAAAGTGGCAATGAAAGAAGAGAACATACAACTCCAACTCGCTTCAAATTCTGAATTCGATGAACTGTTTGCGTGTGTTAAACAAGGTATCTTCATACACGTAGATAGCGTTTTCGGCTGGGATGACGACTTTCAACGTCAACGACTTTTAAACGAATACCATCCATCTTGGTTTCATTGGGTATATCGCGAAAATAAAAGAGTGGGGCTCGCCTGCTTTAAACCTTATGACAACGCATACCATATTCATTTGCTGATCATTTTCCCCCAGTACCAAGGTCGTTCGCTTGGCAAGCAAGTCATGACTCTCATACATAAAAAAGCTATGGCAGAGCAACTTAGTCAAGTCACTCTATCGAGTTTTAAAAGTAATGCTCGTGCTATTAACTTTTATCAATCGCTTGGCTATCACGTTGTTGATGAAGGAGATGATGATTTTGTGGGGATGGAGCTCAATCTATACCACAAACACCATCTCTAATTAAACGCCCTAGCCACTCGCCCATTACTGCTCAGTACATAATGACCAATATAAGCTGGGATAAATACCGATTGCCCTTTGGTGAGTGTTAGGTGTTCACCTTTCTGACTCATTAACGTTAAATCATCATCTATCGCCATTAAAATTTCAGCACCGCTTGTGATGACTTCTTCTTGCTTTGGGCGATGAAAAATATTGAAATCAAAGTCACTAACTGGGATATCATAGCGATCACATTGACCTAACTTTGAAGGTGCTAACAACAAGCGTTCGAACGGGATTGGTGTAAACTCTGTGCAGGCAACCAACTCAGCGACATCAATGTGTTTTGGCGTTAAGCCAGCTCGCAGCACATTGTCTGAATTGGCCATAATCTCGAGCCCAGTCCCCTTGATGTATGCGTGCGGAGTGTTTGCATTCAAATACATCGCTTCACCCGGCCGTAGTGTGATCAAGTTAAGCAGCAGAACGCAAAACAAACCGATATCATTCGGGTACTGGTGGCTAAGCTCAGTAACCAAAGCAAACTCAGATTGACCTTGGTGAGCGGCTGCGTAAGCCAGAAGTTGCTCTAATGCTCGGTGTTTACGTTGGTCGTCCAGAGTTAATAAATCACGGAAAAACGCCTCTAAACCTAGAGAATCAAGGTGGTTGCCAAACTCTTCAACTAAACCAGCCAGCTCGCTCGAATTCAACTTTCTGAACAACCCTAATATTTCATCGAATTCTCGAAAGCCATTCATTGCTTGATATTCAGTGATCGCGTAAACCAATTCAGGTTTGTGGTTAGAGTCTTTGTAATTACGATGTCCTGCAGTCAGAGGGATTCCTGCTTGCCCCTCTCTTACAAAGCCAACCTCTGCTTGGCGCTTGTTTGGGTGAACCTGAACAGACAACGCTTTTTCTGCTGCCAAGATCTTAAACAAGAACGGCAGCTCACCAAACTCCTGCGCAATATCGCTTGATAGATAGGCCGGTTTATTCTTGTTAATCAGCTCAGAGAGAGGCACCAAGTGCTGTTCAAGCTTAACCATTGAGCAACCTTTTGGATGCGCTCCCATCCAAACTTCCGCTTGCGGCTCTTGTGACTCATTCTGAAAGCCAAACAGTTCACGTATCGAAGAAATGCTCCCCCATGCATAATTTTGGATGGTGTTTTCCATTGGGAAAAATGAGTGTTCTGAGAGGTGGCTGAGTGACATGGCGTTTTCCGTAGTGAGCCCTTTGAACACAATTCAGAGAGCTGATTTCTAATAACGTAAATAATTAGAAAGACTACAGAGCTCGGCTAGAACCCACATGAGATGAGGTCTTAGACGCAATAGGAAAAATTCTTAGAAACAGGTGAGACCGATGAAAAGCGTGAAAAGAGTCACATTTGAATATCACGTATAGAAAGCGCCGAAAATAAGATAGCGGCTTGTATCGCACTGGTTACAGCAGCGATACAAGCATCTGAATACAAACACTAGTGACTATCTTGTTATCGTTCCTTAAAAGCTAGAGCGAGCTTCTGCACTTTTCTGAGGTGATTGAGCTTGTAGGAAAGGCAGTAACAGCAAGCCAATAACGGCCGCACAAGTAGAGATGGTAATGAAGAACCCACTCCAGCCGTAAGCTTCTAGAACGAGCGCTAATGGGTAACCAGAAAGTGCTGCTCCCATATAAGCAAACAAGCCAACAAAACCTGTCGCCGCCCCGGCAGAATCTTTATGTGAACATTCCGCCGCCGCCATACCAATAAGCATTTGAGGGCCAAAAACAAAAAAGCCAACGCAGAATAGCCCAGCCGCTTGAAACACAAAGTTGGTTAAAGGCATGAGCCATAAAGCCGAAACAGAAAGGAATATGCCAATCGCAAACAGGATGTTCATCGGGCCACGGTTACCACCAAACAACCTATCTGATCCCCATCCAGCCACAAGTGAGCCAACAAAGCCACCGATCTCAAACAGAGACAAGGCAGCGTTGGCGTTTATCAAACTGTAATCGTGTTCTTCGGTGAGGTATAAATTGCCCCAGTCGTTAACTGCCGTTCTTACGATGTAAACCAACACATAGCTAAAAGCGAGCAACCAAATGTACTTATTGCTGAACACATAGGTTTTTAGGATTTCTCGATAGCTTAACCCTTGCCCATGGCTCTCTTGCGCTAATTCTAGATGGTCACTGCGCCACTTCCCTACCGTCGGAAGTCCCATGGTGGTGGGCTTATCTCGTAAACGCCAACAGACGATAAGACCAATAAAAACACCAATCACACCCGGCCAGATAAACCCAGCTCGCCAATTGAACTGCAGCGTTAGATAACCCACAAGGATAGGGATAAGCGCCCCACCAACGTTGTGTGCTGTATTCCAGATTGCCCAGCGAAAGCCTCTTTCGGAGCGAGAATACCAAGTCGTCAATAACTTGGAACACGATGGCCAACCCCAACCTTGGAACCATGCATTCAGTACCCATAGCGAGATAAAAGCCGCTAACGAACTCGAAAAGCCAAACGCGATGTTTATCAGACCAGTCGCGATTAGGCCAAGCCCCATGAAGTAACGAGGGTTCGACCGATCCGATATCGTGCCTGAGATAAATTTCGATAAGCCATAAGAAAGATAAAAGAGCGTGCCAATTAAGCCGATATCACCTTTGTCCAAACCAAGATCGGTGATCATTGCAGGCGCAGCGTAATTAAAGGTTTTACGAGTGAAGTAAAAACCAGCATAGCCGACATACATACCTATCATGATATGGAGGCGCCAGTAGCGATAACTCTGATTGACTTCATCATCTGTTAGAGCATGACTGTTTGACGTTGTTGAGCGCAGAAATCCAAACATATTCGTTCTCACACTTTGGGTAATGTAACGCTGATATTGGTACCCGAAGATGAGCCATTAGCGTTGATTGTCATCTTGCCGCCAAGCGCCTGAACACGCTCTTGCATACCACGAACACCCATTCCTTTGAGAAGATCTTGCGCTGTAAAACCAACGCCATTATCTGTGATCCGAAGGTCAGCTTGGTCGCCTAAAATCAGTTCAATTTTAATCTCGCTCGCGTTGGCGTATTTAGAGGCGTTGTTTAGAGATTCTTGGCACAGCCTGAAGATAGTGACCTTAAGCGTGTCACTCAAACACGAGTAATCACCTTGCCAATTTAACTGGATATCAACGCCGTGATCCGAAAACTCCATCTCTCGAATTAGCTGTTCCACGGAATCTTTTAGGTCCAGATCGTCCAACATCTTAGGTCTTAGTTTTGTAAGTAGACGTTTGGTGGTGTCATAAACATTCAAAGATAATGACTCAATGGTACCCGCACAGCGAACGCTCATCTCAGCGGCATCGACGCGTTTAATAATGCTCGCCTGAGTTCGAATTGCCGTGATGTTCTGGCCAATTTCATCATGCAGTTCACGCGCAATATCACGACGAACCGACTCTTCAGCGGTCACTAACTGACGTGAAAGGTTTTGATTTCTAGAGAGTTCACTTCGCAATTTGGAGTTGAGATCTTTCTGCTTTTGAACCGCTAAACCAAGCAATATACCTGTGATGGTTTGAGCAGATAGAGACAAGAGCAAGTCGGTAATTTCGAGTTTGGATGTTCCGCTGTGAGCAGCAATCAACGCGACACTATTTAGCATTGTTGCAAGCAGAGCGCCTTGCCATCCGTAACGAACGGCGAGCAAGATAATAGGGATCGCCATACAGAACGGGGCAAAGCGCCTTAGCTCATCAGGCAAACTGGTTTGTATCAAAATACTGGCGACCAACAACACGCTATATAAAGCAATATGACGGATTTTGAACTCAACGACATTATTGATTAAGTAAGAGCTCAATGGTGCCCACTTGTTTTGGAATAGGTAGTTCCAGACTAGATAACACATCGGCACCAGCATCAGTCCGCCAGTGATACTCACCAGCCACACCATGTAAACAGCCGGAACATGAGAACCCACCACGGCAACATTAATAAATGCTGTGACCATGATTAAGCTCGCCATCACTAACAAGTGACGATTCTGGTCACCAGAATAATAACGCTTGGCAATTAGCATGGCAGGAATACTCAATCCACTGGCGATGAGTATCGTCAGCCATTGAGGTTCATCAAGTAGCAGAGCTAAAGCGATCGCAAGCCCCCACTCGGCAATATAGATAGCAGGCCAATAGTGAGTGCGAGTGTGCAGCGTCATTCCCAATCGAAGTGAAAACGGGAAAAGCAGAATGGCTAACTCAGGGTCATTAATAAAATAGAAGGCAATAACCCACAAACAGAACCATGCACAACCAGCCATAAAAACCCCACACAGGGAGGTGGCTAGGTAAGAACGCATTAATACTGGTCTTGTGTAAACAGTTTCGCTAACTCGACGTTGTTCTTAACATTGAGTTTGTCCATAGCATTGGCACGGTGTACATGCACCGTTTTATGGCTAACCCCTAGCTCTACGGCAATAGATTTTACATCGAGCCCTGTCGCCAATAACTGACACACTTCGCTTTCTCTGCGGGTGAGCTGATTTAAAGAGGCTTTATTCTTCATGGGCGTCGCAAGCTTTATGGCGATATCGGGCGTGAGATAACAGCCACCATTTGCGCTCGTGTGTACGGCTTGGATTAACTCATCAGGGCTACAGCGCTTGCTGAGATAACCTTTGGCTCCTAACTCTAATGACTTCTCAACCATCGCCGGAGAGTCATGTACGCTCAGCATGATACTGGCAATGCCTGATGGAATCTCTTCCAATAAGCTCAGGCCACTTTCGTCTTGCATTGAGATATCTAAGATCACGACATCAGGGTGACAACTTGGCAATCCTAGGCGCGCTTCTGCCGCAGAGTTGAATTCCCCCACGACCGTAATATCAGCTTCAAGACTGAGTAATTGAGCAAAGCCAGATCGAACAATGACGTGGTCATCAACAAACGCAACATTAATCATGATATTAACCAAAATTAAGAGTAAGAAAGAAAAATAGCCCCAACAGGAGCTATCTAAAATTAAGTTTATTAATAGAGATGATACTGAATCGAACTAACGATTGGTATGATCTCACGTGCTTTAAACCAATAAAGCACGTGAGACTCGCTACGCGTTTTGAGACGCTAAGTGTATTTTCTTAGCGTGGCGAATCTTCTTCTCTTCCGCAACCGCAACGAATAGCAGTAACACGATACAAATGGCAGCTGACGTATCAAGCGCTGCGAACGTGCCTTTCCAACCCGTTAAGCCAAAAATAGGTGTGCCGTCTGCAATCATACCTAGGCCAAGTTTGGCAAAGCTGTCACCAATTAAGTAAGCAAATGTACCTTTCACGCCATCCGCAACGCTGATTGCTTTCTTAGGCACGAAACCTACTGCAGCAACACCAATCAGCAACTGAGGACCAAATACTAGGAAACCAAGCACAAACAGTGATGCTAGGTACATGAACTCACTGGTTGCATGCTGGTAGAACTCTAGCGAAACGATAATCAGGCCAAGCGATACACAAGCAACCAAAGCACGGCGTCCGTTCGCAAGGTCTGACAGATAACCCCACATTAACGTACCGACCAGTGCACCAACCTCAAACAGAGTGAAGCCTGAAATCGCGGTTTCTTTTGATAGACCTAGCTCTTGATACGCATAAACGGTAGACCATTGATCGATACCGATACGAACAATGTATAAGAAGATATTCGCGAAGCAGAGCAACCAGATCACTTTGTTTTTCAGGATGTATTCAACAAAGATCTCTTTCTTAGTCATTTGATTTTCTTCAGCAGCCGTATCTTCTTCGCTGACTTCTTCATCAAACAACTCTTCAACCGTACCTAGACCATAGGCTTCTGGAGAGTCATTACCAAAGCGCATACCAATAAAGCCAACCACAATCGCAATGATTGATGGGAACACGAACATACCGATCACGTTGCCATCAAATAGGTAGTTAGCTCCAAACAGAGCAACACCAGCGGCACCTGCGCCACCCACGTTGTGCGACATATTCCAAAGGCCTAAATAAGAACCACGCTTGTTACGAGGCGTCCATTTAGTGATGGTCGAGTAGCTTGAAGGACCGCCGGTACTTTGGAAGAAACCACTCAACGCATAGAAGGCAACCATCAAGAATAAGCTAGCACTGCCACCGCCCATACTGAAGCTGAAGCCCAACATAGCGATACCAGAAAGGACAAGCATGAATGGCAGGAACTGCTTGGTGTTTTTACCATCGGCATAATAGGAAACGACGGTTTTACCGATACCGTAAGTGATAGAGAAACCCAGACCGATAAGACCTAGATCCGTCATCGATAATCCATAAGTAGAAATCATGTCGTTTTGCGCGACATTGAAGTTCTTACGGATCAAATACATGGTTAGATAACCAATGAACACGACGAGGTAAGATTGTAGGAATGGTTTAAACCACATTTTTCTTCTAGTTTCGACCGGAAGATCCAGCGTCGGTTTTCGAACCTGATCTAGGAACTTTAACATTGTGAACTCTCTTATTTTTTGTGAGGTCTGCACGGCATAATTGCGGCCATACATTGTTTGTTAGTTGACCGTGAAATAATAAGGAGTCTAAAAATCGACCGCATGAGAGAGGGTCTTAGAATAACTAGGAAAAATTCTTAGTTCAGAATTGGGAGTCAAGAAAGCGTGAACAGCATCACTTTGTTTACGGTCTGTTATGGATTGATATTACGATAACAAAAGTCACTCATTTCAGGGCTGACGAACCTTGTAAATAAACAGAAACGAGTGGATTACTTCACTAAAAAAACACCAGTATCGGTTCATCACCATAAAACTCCATGGTCATGGTGTGTCCGATACTGGTTCAGCATTCATTCTGATTAAAATAGATTCAATAGGCTTGTTACGTTTCGCGTGAATCGTACTACAGTCGCTTGCCGCTACCGTCTTCCCACATTACTTCACATTCATCTTTGATGGCAGCTTTTAATAATTCAACCAGTGGGAACGCTCGACTACCGATATTAACAGGCGCTTCAACCACCTCTTCTTCATTGTCGTCATCAGTATTTTCATGCTCTACGGACTTGCTCTGCTCTGCTGCAATAGCTGCACGTAGATTATCCAGAGCTTGAGGAACCTCTGAAGCATCCATAGCACCTGGGATGGAGCCGCTATGCCCAAGCATCTTGATGAACTGGAGGCCGACTTCACCAAACATCGTGACACTAGCATGAGCTTTACAACTAAAGGTAATTAACATAATGAGCCTTTCTTAATTTTGGTCGTTTACAAACTATGTGGAGTAACTCTCTGGAAAACAAGTAGATAAACATCAAACAACGGTTACAAGTTTGATGCTTAAATCTAATCTTCTAGAGATGACCAGCACCATCGGTGATATACATCACTATTTGGAATTGATTGAACAGCCTTTCATATGAAACCTTGATAGTAGTCACACTAAATAGACATCTAAGCCTCTGCATAGCTTGTTATTTAATCTACTATTAACACCATTATCAAAAACTTTGGCACAGATCACATGAAAAGGCTCGTCGGCAGGCACCTAGAAGAAATGGCGGACATACGATCCACCCGCAAGCAAAAAATTGTCCACTCCTTTTCACTGACTGCCGCTGCGTTATTCATTTTCTACACTTGGGCTTACTTCCAAGGCCAACATTACACACTGTCGGTTTTCGAATTGTGTTTTGCACTGATCGCTATCTCCAATGCATTTTACGTAAGAAAAGTCATTAACCCTGAATATTCCGAATTGATCCTGAGCGGTGTTTTACTGGTTCAAGGGGTCATCCTATTTTTGTACAGTCACGCCATTCCTGACCGAATTCTTTGGCTCTACCCTATTCTGGCGGCGGTGATTTTTATCAATGACTTCAGAATTGGAATCATCTTTAGCACCTCATTTTGTTTGTTTATCAGCACCTTGATTACGGCAATGCCCAATAACTTTTCTCTGCCATTTAACAGCACACATCGGTTTATTCTTAGCCTGTTTACTATGAGCTTGGTGTGTCACACATCCGCTTATTACTACACAAAAGCCGTCAGTTATATCCAACGCCTTTATAAAGAAGGCATTGAAGATCTCGCTTACAGAGATCAGTTAACCGGCTTGGCAAACCGTTGGAGCTTTGAACGCTGGGCGACAGAAAAACTAGCCACCGTGGATAGTGAGCGATCACTTACGGCATTGGTCTTTTTGGATATAGATGACTTTAAAGGCATTAACGACAGCTACGGGCACGATGTGGGAGACAGTGTCTTACAGCATTTTGCCAATCGCTTGAGCAACAACATTCGAACCAGAGACAGAAAAAGCCATGAATACGATTATTCCATCGCGCGCTTTGCTGGAGACGAGTTTGTTCTGATGCTCTACGATGTGCCAACTCGTAAAGATCTAGACGGCATTCTAGATAGGATCTGCGGGCTGTTCGAAAGCGGCTGCCAAACAAACGAGAGAATCAAGGAATTGACGTTAAGTGTTGGGGTTGCTTTGTATCCGCAAGATGCCCAAGAATTACATGAGCTGACGAGATGTGCTGATAAAGCGATGTATGTTGCCAAGCATTCAGGGAAAAACCGATACGCTTATTATCACGACAACCCAGTATCAACCTTGATAGAAGAACTACCGATGAATCTAACCTGCTCAGGGTCAGATTCTTCTGAACTTGAAGATTGTCTTGAAGCAAAGGTCGAAGGGAACAATGTTACGCTATTAAAAACCCGTCAACGCTAGCCAGCCCTATAACTTAGCGGCGCTGCTAACCTGCAAGGTACATAAGCCAAAGGCTCACTAACCCGATCATAATAATCCATATGACTTGCCGTGTTCGGTTTGGGTTATTACCTTTAGGTCGCCTCACCACTGTTTTAAAAGCAGCTTGCTTAGCCGACTGAATAAACGGTGCTTCAATCTCACGTTTTTTGACGCGGCGTTTAACCGCGCTGTTTGCAACTTCTGTAAAACGCTGACTTTGCTCCGTTGTAAAGTCGTTATCAAAACCCATCCGACCATGCCTTTCGCCATGTTTTTGCTGAACTGCCATAGCGGCCTCCTTGGCGGTCTACTCTCTATTCAAGTATAGACATAATTTCATATTGTTACCTGTTCAAGATTTTCGAATAAGTCACTCAACGCTGTGCCATCTTCTTTTTCAATCAAATTACATAAACTACAGCTATTCAAGTATATGAGGGTTTCAAAATGACGAATGTAAGAGCAGTAGATCATGTGATTGCAGCGCATGCCACCTCAGACGGTGATGGTGTCAAAATCCAACGACTCACGGGTTTTAATAACACGTGCTTCTCTCCATTTTTGATGATTGATGAACTTAAATCGGATGAAAGCAAAGACTATGTTGGCGGCTTTCCTCCACACCCTCACCGTGGGATAGAAACGCTCACTTACATGCTCCAAGGTCACTTCCAACACAAAGACCATATGGGGAATGTTGGAGAACTGCGCAGCGGTGGCGCGCAGTGGATGGCTGCAGGTCGTGGTGTCATTCACAGTGAAATGCCAATGATGGAAGAAGGCGCGCTGCATGGTTTCCAGATTTGGATAAACCAACCTGCGACACACAAAATGCAGCCGGCGCAATATCACGACTTCCAAAGTGAAAGCATCGTGGAACATCAAAGTGAACAAAGTGGTTTGTTAAGAATGATTGCCGGAGGGTTTGAGCTGCACAACCAAACCGACGATGATTCAGAGGCTTTACGAGCTCAAGGCCCATTACAGAAAACAGGTGTGCCATTAAGCGTTGCGGATTGGCGCTCTCATTCTGGGCAAAAAGTCACGTTAGGGACTAATGTTAATCACAATGCCATGACTTACGTGTACCGAGGCAGTATTAAGATCGGCGACAAAGTCATCAACCAAGGTCAACTTGCCCAACTCACCAAAGCTGACTTGCTGTCTTTGGGTAGCTTAGAAGATTCAGGGGTACTGATTTTTTCTGGTGAACCGATTAATGAACCTGTTGTGCACTATGGTCCGTTTGTAATGAACTCGATGGAAGAGATTGAACAAACAATTCAAGACTACAACAACGGTGTGTTTGAGACTTACTGATGTCTTGGCTTTGAGTTGAGCTTTGAAGATTGAAGATTGAAGATACTTTGCAACGAACAACGATTTGGTCATCCATTTGATGACTACAAAAACAAGTGACACTATCCACTGCCGGTTACTATCACTTATTTAACCACGCTCCTAGAGCGTGGTTTTTTTCTATTAAATCAGAGACAAACGATGCCTGATTGAACAAATTTAGACCTGATTACAAGTACTCACATAGGTAAGCAGTCGCTTCTTTTACCTGTAGGTCGAATGAAGAGTCACCCGCAACGTCAAAAGACTCACCAGATTGGTATGTCGTCCAGTCATCATCACCAACACGCTTTACAATCAAAGCACCTTTAACAACGGTCATCTTTTCTGGAGCCGCAGTACCGAACGTGTACTCACCAGCCGCCATTACACCAACACTCACATCAGCACCAGACTGGTTAAACGCTAACGACTTAACGCCACCTTCAAAGTATGTGTTTTCTTTAATCATTGTACTTCCTTGTTATCTTCAAATTGCAATTATTGAGCTCACCGAGTAAGCCTATGCGTAAATTTAGGTGATAATTGTTTTAACCAATTCGAGACTTTCCTACAAGAAATAAATACGCATAGCTTAAGCATTTCTGGAGTTCGCTTTCATTGATAGCGTAAATACTGAGGAGCAAGGCTAAAAACCACTAACGCAACCACATTTATTAGAACATTCGATCCTGCTTCTAACTCTTAGAACAATTTTTGCAAACTAAGGTTTTAATTAATAGAATCTAAAACAATATCAGTCGAAAAATGAAGAGATAATGGCAAAAAAGCCGACTAAAAGCAGAGATCTATTTGCCAACTCGTTACTCTACGGCTTCCTATTAGCTGGCTTTATGGTTGCCCTCACCGCCGGCTATTTTGCTTACCAAGCCCACCAGCAATCTGTCAGCCCAAGCAACGTCTATGGCACATGGATAGAGATTGCGGCGCCACCTTACAACACCGACATCCTGACACTTTCAGAAAACGGTGTGATGATGAATCATCGTCTTATCACTACCTCATTCGATTTTGACGGGAAGATCGTCACGATCAACACTGGCTCTGGAACCACCGTTTACACCATCAGTGGTACTTACGATTCGCCTCGCTTAAAGCGATTAGAGCCAAGCGTACCATCTCAGCAATTTATTAAAGAAGGCTACGAAGATACTGCGACTGGTGATACCCATAGTGTCATGCAACAACGACGCGCTTCCTTAGCTGAGCAATTCAAAAGATAACCCTCTTATCCATACTGCCATAAGCATTCGTCTTCAAGTTTACCCGTCGATCGACCCCGCTCGCTCAACATACTTCACTTTGTGATTCAGCTTCAATCCACAGTATTTTCTTATAGTTTGTCGCACCTTTTCATAACTTCATGTCGTGAATTTTCACTTGTGAGGTTTTCCTACTGAAGGATGTTTTATTTTATAAAACATGGACTCAGCCTCTCATTCATTAAGCAACAGAATTGTAACAAGATACAATTTTTTAGTTGTCCATCGAAAACGGATTTATTTTCAGTTATGAAATTAAAACTCCCTCGAATACTGACTGGGAAGCTCCTTCAAAACTGATTGGAGCCGTTTATGGGGCCATTGGGTTCTCGTAATCTTCAAGGAATGAGAGAAATAGTATGATTCGTATAAATACCTGTGCTGCAAGCATTGCTCTAGCGCTATCTGGTACAGCATTAGCTGCTCCAACAGCACCTAGCATCGACATGTACGGTTCCAACAACCTGCAATTTTCTAAAATTGAACTCGCGATGGAAACCACCTCTGGCTACAACCAGATGGTGAAATATCACGACCAAGCGAAGGTCGACGTTAAGTTCAACCAATGGAGCGGAACGTCAGGAAACACGTACAACATCTACTTTGATGGCGTTAAAGTGGCCACCGGCCCAATCACTGGCAGCCAAACCACAGCTTCATTCGAATATGGCCAAGGCGGCTTATTTGAGATGGAAATCGAAGCGTGTGATGAAACAGGTTGTAGCAAGAGCGCACCTGCTCAAATCACGATCGCTGATACCGATGGCGCACACTTAGCGCCACTTGCGATGAATGTGGATCCGAACAACAAGTCATACAACACAGATCCAAATACGGTAGTCGGTACTTACTTTGTAGAGTGGGGTATTTACGGCCGTGACTACACGGTAGATAACCTACCCGCTGACAACTTAACCCATATCCTTTATGGCTTCATCCCAATTTGTGGTCCGAACGAATCAGTTAAATCAGTAGGCGGTAACAGCTACAACGCACTAATGACAGCTTGTCAGGGTGTTAACGATTACGAAGTGGTGATTCATGACCCTTGGGCGGCTTTCCAGAAAAGCTTCCCTCAAGCGGGACACGAATACAGCTCACCGATCAAGGGTAACTACGCAATGATGATGGCGCTCAAACAGCGTAATCCTGATTTGAAGATCATCCCATCGATTGGTGGCTGGACGCTGTCTGACCCGTTCTTTGATTTCACAACTAAAGCCAACCGTGACACCTTTGTAGCGTCTGTTAAGAAATTCCTTAACACATGGAAATTCTACGACGGTGTGGATATCGATTGGGAATTCCCTGGTGGTGGCGGTGCTGCTCCAGACCTTGGTGATCCTGTAAATGACGGCCCAGCTTACATTGCACTGATGGCAGAACTTCGCGTGATGCTAGATGAGCTAGAAGCGGAAAACGGTCGTACTTACGAGCTCACTTCTGCGATCGGTGTTGGTCACGATAAGATTGAAGACGTGAACTACGGCGATGCTATCCAATACATGGATTACATCTTCGCAATGACTTACGACTTCTACGGCGGTTGGAACAACGTGTTAGGTCACCAAACAGCACTAAACTGCGGTAACTTCATGCGTCCTGGTCAATGTGATGGCACAGGCCTTGATGAAAATGGCGAACAATACACAGGCCCAGCTTACACCACAGACAACGGCATCCAACTGTTGCTTGAGCAAGGTGTTCCAGCGAACAAGCTTGTGGTTGGTACAGCGATGTACGGTCGTGGTTGGGAAGGCGTATTACCATCATCACTCACCGATCCGAGCGACCCTATGACAGGCGTTGGTAACGGCAAACTGAAAGGCAGCTCTGCGCAAGGCGTATGGGAAGATGGCGTTATTGATTACAAAGGCATTAAAGCAAACATGCTTGGCGCGAATAACCAAGGCATCAACGGCTTCGAATATGGCTATGACGAAATGGCAGAAGCGCCTTACGTTTGGAACCGCACTTCAGGTCAGCTAATCACATTTGATGATGATCGCTCTGTAAAAGCAAAAGGCGCGTACGTTCGTAGCCTTGGCCTTGCGGGTCTATTCTCTTGGGAAATTGATGCAGACAACGGCGACATCCTCAACGCAATGCATGAAGGCCTTGCTGGCGGTACAACAGCTCCTGTAAACCGTAAACCAACGGCAGCTGCAGGCGCAGACCAATCAGTTGAAGGTCCAGCCTCTGTTTCTCTAGATGGCAGCGCTTCAAAAGACAGCGACGGTACAATCGCGAGCTATGCTTGGTCACAAGTAAGCGGCACGGCAGTAACGCTGGCGAACACGAATGCGGCTGTTGTAAGCTTCGATGTGGTTGAAGTCGCGCAACAAGAAGCACTCACGTTCAGCCTAACGGTAACTGATAACGAAGGCGCTACTGCAACTGACACCGTTGTTGTAACGGTAACTCCTAAAGACACAGGCCCAGTCAATACAGCACCAGTTGCTGTGGTTACGGCTCCGGCTGAAGTGAATGCAGGTGATGTAGTCGTGGTTGATGCTTCGGCTTCAAGCGATTCAGACCAAGACACATTGACCTTCACGTGGGATGTACCTGCTGGTATCGATGCAACGGTTCAAGGTGCTTCAGTGAGCTTTGTCGCGGCGGAATACACGCAAGATACAACGCTGAACTTCTCTGTAACGGTCAGCGATGGCACTGATACATCGGTTGCGGCTACTTCAGTGAAAGTTCTAAAGAAAACCACAGGCGGCGGTACGTGTACTAACGCTTGGGATTCAGGCGCGGTTTACACTGGTGGCGACCAAGTGACTCAAGGCGGTAAGATTTGGGAAGCGAAATGGTGGACAACCGGTGAAGATCCAACAACGACAGGCCAATGGGGCGTGTGGAAAGAGATTGGTCCTGCAAGCTGTTAACTAAAAATAGGGTTGAGCTAAACACCAACTAAGCATCAACTAAATCCCTAAAACAAAGGCCAACCAGATAATGTCTGGTTGGCCTTTTTAGTGTTTGTTTTCTTAACCTGCGTTCTACTGGCTTGATTAGTTAAAGTTAACCAATCAAGTTATCAAAGCTCTCAAATACTTGTGGGCACTTCATTACTCGCCCGTGGCCCTGTCCTTGAGTCGCAATTAAAGTAACGCGACCCATTTCATTAGCAGCACGCTGAGACACATCAAACTTAGTAAACTTGTCTTGCTCATCATGAACGATGATCGTCTGAGACTCACGAAGCGCTAGCTTTCCATAGGGATCAACAGACTGAATCGGATAGTTAAACTGCTCTTCTACTTCTCCAACTACCGCCTCGAACAGTTTCATTGAGTAGCCAGAACGCGCAACGCTGCCAAATAGGTTTTCTAGATAATCCAGTACAGGTGCAATCAGCAATAATGGCTTGTTTTCCAATTTAACGTGCTTACATTCCAACGCAGAAGCAGTACCCATGCTGTGACCAACTAAACCTGCTACTTCACCCACCGAATCGAGAACAGCTTCCAAACCATTCACAAACGCTGGGATATGACCATGTACGCCATCACTGCCACCATGAGCAGGATGATCGTAAGCCATTGCAGTAAAACCTTTAGCAGCGATGTGTTCCATTAAAGGAAAGAATTGACTCGCGGTGCCAGACCAACCATGGGTCAGTACCCAAACGGGCCCCGTACCCAAAGAGTAAGTTTTCAAAACGCCATCACGACCTTTGATTTCACTCTTAATAAGCCCTTGAGGATCCGCGTTTTTTTGCTCGGTACGCATCGGTGTGAGCAGCAGTTTACGTGCCGTTTTCTTTGCATGACTCGGCGCTAGGATGTAATGAAGATTGGTTGTAGCGCCAATCAAGCTACGCTTGAAGCTGAATTTGTTCGATGTATTGAAATAGATTTTGTCACTCATGACCGTTCCTTGTATCGCCATCATTATTGGCGGATCGAGCTCGGCCCTAAAAATCGAACGACCGTGCTATTTGTTAGTGTAAAAAATGGCGATAGCGCTTTTTATGGCTGCTTGCCGCCACTTCTCTTAAAATTTCTTATAAGCCTTAGTTAAACAAAACTCAGATGCTTTGCGAGCTAAACCTCTTTCCAGCTAGCGATTAAGCGCTCTACACCACTCCAAAAATGAGTGTGGCTCGCTTGTTGGCCCCGTAATGAGTAGAACAAGTTCGCACTTAAGTAGAGACCGTACAACTCGAAGGTTGCCTGTTTCGGGTCTAAATCGGCTCTGAATTGTTTGCTTTCAACCGCTTTTGCTACCTGAATCGTCAAGTAATCAATCCACACTGAAATGGTTTTCTGCAGTGCCTTCTGAATCACAGAGGTTTCGCTGCCTGCATCTTTCCAAGCATCAATAAACATGCAGCTGCCTTGGAACGAGTGGTTCCAGCCCAGCCAGTTATCGAGCAGTTGTTTAAGCTTGGCTTCAATATCACCGTCGCCCAACTCTCTCGCCGGAATGATGACTCTTTCAGTGAATATGGCGTTGGAATACTCGAGTACAGAGAGTTGCAGGTTCTCTTTAGAGTTGAAGTGCGCAAACAAGCCACTCTTAGACATACCACACTGCTTAGCTAATTCGCCAATCGTCAAACTCTCGAGACCATTCTCACTCGCAAGTGCAAATGCATGGCTCAAAATATACTCTTTGGTTATCTTTCCTTTGCTCATTATTCACCAATAATAAATCTGATGCTTTATTTTTAGCACGTTCGTACTTTTTTTCAAGTTTTTTACTTAACCCTAGGTATTCATTTTGTATTATCAAAGAATTGTGGAAAAATGCGACAGTATTCAAAGGAAATTGAAATCGACTAACAAAGGAAAAAGAATGAACACACTTTGGGAACAGTTTGCGTTTTCGGCGTCAGTAACAGGCCCTATCTGTTTAATGCTGTTTCTCGGTGTGATGCTCAAGCGAATCGGCTTAATCAATGACAATTTCATTGATGTCGCATCTAAGGTGGTCTTTCAAGTCACCCTACCCGCGATGCTATTTCTGAGTATTGTTCAATCGAATCACAACTTTTCAGCCAGTAGCGCGTTAGTTGCGTTTGGCGTCATCGCTAACTTTGTCTTTTTCTTGTTCACGATTTTCTCAACCAAATTAGTATTTAAAGGTTCGAAAGATCAAGGTGTGATTGTCCAAGGTGGATTCCGCGCCAATACCGCGATCATCGGCCTCGCCTATGTGGCTAATATCTATGGCAACCAAGGCGTGGCATTGGCGGCTATCTATGTCGCATCTCTAACCGTGTTGTATAACATTCAAGCCGTGATTGCACTGACACCCAAAGGCGAAGACACTGGTGCGAAAGCGATTAAAGTGATCGCTAAGTCGATTACCAAGAACCCATTGATCATCGCTATTTTCTTAGCGGTCGTCTTCTATGCGCTTTCGATTCCTATCCCAAAAATGGTGACTGATGCTGGTCAGTACTTTGCCAACATGACGTTACCTTTGGCACTGCTGTGTACCGGTGGGTCGCTGGACATCAGCTCGCTCAAACAAGAAAAGTTATCGACGTGGTTCGCCTCTAGCTACAAGTTAATTGCCTCACCGTTACTGATTACACTGGCGGCTGGGTACTTAGGATTTGAAGGGCTCGATCTCGGGCTTATCTTCTTGATGAGCGCAGCACCAACAGCAGCGGCAAGCTACGTTATGGCTCGTGCGATGGGAGGAAACTCAACACTGGCGGCTAACATCATCGCGCTTACTACTGTTGTTTCTCTTATCACTTGTACTCTCGGTATTTTTGTACTTACTGCAATGGATTTAATATAGCTGCGACAGGCTTCAAATAATCAATACAAGCCTTAAAACAAAGGTCGCAACCCTTGATTTAGCGCTAACTGATTCAATAAAAAGGCTGTTAGATTCTACGAAAATTTTCTTAGAGATCTGATATGTCTTCCGTTCAACATACGCCTTCACAACACATCGCCAGTATTGAGTTGGGTCGAGTGATTGCTATCTTGGCGATCATTGGCTTACACGGTCAAATGGCACTCACTTATTGGCAAATAGATGAAGTGCCTTGGATCGGTTATGTACTCAACCAAACCGCTCGTTTTGCGGTACCTCTGTTTTTCCTAATTTCCGGTTATCTTATTCAGCCCAAGCTGACTGCCTCCTCGTGGCAAACCGTCATTAATTACTCTAAACCACTGCTTAAGGTTTGGTTAGCATGGAGCATCATTTGCTTAGTGATGCCATTCAACCTCGCGAAGGTAGAAGAGTTTGGTTACCTAGGTGAGCGCCAAGGCTATTGGGGTTTCTTAATGAACACGCCACTTAACTCTTTCTTAGAGGGTGGATTGGTTCATTTATGGTTTATTCCCGCTCTGGTTTGTGCAGTTTTGATCATTGCTTTGATAGTCGAAATGAAACTCGACAAACTGCTATTACCAGCGGCCATTGTACTTTACGTTTATGGTGTTTTAGCGGGCAGCTACGCAACGCTAACCGGGTTAGAAGCACCTTTCTTCACGCGTAATGGCCCGTTCTTTAGCACGTTAATGGTGACCTTAGGTTTCCTTATTCGTCAGAATCAATGGAAGGTGTCATCAACTAAAGCGTTGGGGTTATTAGCGTTAGGCATGTTGATTCATTTTGCTGAGGCATCATGGCTCACCACGTTCGACGTCGGATTCAACATGAATGATTTCTTGTTTGGCACGGCGTTATGGGGGATGGGCGTGTTCATGTGGCTTTTAGCAAATCCAAACATGGGTAACTACGCTTGGGTTCGCGCCATTTCAAATCGCATGCTAGGTATCTACGTCAGCCATTTGCTGATCATTATCGTGTTGTTCAATGTCTGTGGAGTTTTAGGCATTACGGAATTGGCAAAAGACGTTACGGTATTTTTTGGCACCGTATTGTTGAGCTTCGGGTTGGTTGTTGGAATCGAAAAAACACCACTGCGACGCGTGCTGCTTCGTTAGTGTTTGTGCCTAACATCATCAGCTAAATCAGTTTTAAAGAGTCACAAAAAGTAAAGGCAAGATAACGGATTATCTTGCCTTTATTTCATCATGTCAGTAATGAGACTGTGTCACTCGCTGGAGTGTTATCGGAACGCCATTGCGCCCTTGCCAACACCTTCATAAGCGACGATTTGTAGTGATTGGTTCTCTGCTAGGCTCGGTTCAACTTGATCCGCGATATAGCCAGCAAGTAATTCCACCGTGGTATCTGTCGGTAAAATTTCCGTCTCACTCTTAGCAATCGCTAGCTCAAATTCGCCTTGTGGCGCGGTGTAGCGGAAGCCATAGTGACTTTCATCATTAACACTGTTCGCGTTTTCACTCAGGTTAAGTGATGAAACTGAAACTTGGTCTTCTTTAGAACCTAAATAAATGTCTTCCCAACGCTGAGCAAATGCTTGTTCACGTTGCCCGTCACGCTGACCATCGACCACGATTTCTACTGGAGAACGGTGACCATGCGCGATGCGTTGGCAGTTGCCATCATGCTTTTTTAAACCATGGGTGTAGTGGTAGAACGCGCCATTAATGTTCTCATGACGTAGGGTGATCTCTAACCCTGTGACGTTACTTGGTAGGTTATCGCGAAGAATATTGTAAACGTGTGCGGTCACACTCTCGATGGTGATCGCTTCTGCATCAATGAGGCAATATGCTTCATCAGGGCAATGTAGATGAAGACTCTTGTCACCACGCAACACATCAACCTTAGAGTAGCCCGCTTTGCTCGCTTGAAGAACAATTGCAGCGCTCTGCATTGGCAGCAGCAAACGATGATCAACATGCTCATCGACAAGCTGTTTGATCTGCTTTTTGACCTTGCTAAAATCCAGCACCATGCTCATTTCATTAAGTTCACCAGACATGGTGACATCTAAAATCCAACTATCTCCTACGACCCCTCTGTGTTCACAGATGTATGAAGAATCGATAACGGTAAGGTCTCTTACAAATAGGTTCAAGTTGAACTCCTTAATACTTTAATGAGATACGGGAGGCTGAATAATGTTCAGCAGGCACTTCGTCTCATTGGTGTCTAGATAAAATAGGACGGGCAGGATGTTACAACGAGCTTATAAAGTCCACCTTTTTACACCCTCTTCCGATAAAAGAACAAACTACATACAATTTCCGCTAAAACATAGACCAGCCAGATACGAATAGCCATAAATCGGGTGGGGATTGCCTGCCGTTTCACGACGCATTTTGCTTTAGCCAAAGGCGCGGCGACACTCCGGCAACATGTTGAAAAGCACGTGAGAATCCTGAATAGCTATTGTAACCCACTTCATCAGCGACCCAATTGATCGGCTTATTTTGCAATAACAGAGATTGAGCAACAGAGACTCGCCACTTTTGCACATAATCTCCCGGCGTTTCACCCACTTCCCGTTTGAACGCTTCAATAAACTGAGTACGAGACATCGCGGCCAGTGACGCCATTTCGGCAAATAAACAATGCAAGGCTGCGACAAATGCCTGTGTTCCGTGTGAGCGCTAGACAAGCTCAACTCCCCCGCGCTCAATACATGAAGGTGGCCCTCTTTACCTTGTTGCGCGTTAAATGACGATACTCCACACAGGTTTCCAGAATAGAAAACGCCAGTGCGTATCGAGAAGTGTTCCATTAGTTGTGAAAGCAGATCCATGCATCCTCCGAACGATTCGCTTAGTTTTTAGTTCTTTTGTCCCTCTATAGACCGGACGAGTGGGCTAAATTATTTCAAACAAGATAACCAACACTGACAAGGAACTTGATATGTCACACATGAAATCGACCAGTCAAAAAATCACTCTAATGGCCGCGTTACTAGGCACCAGCTTTTCGTTAATGGCAGCAGACCTTGATATGAGTGTCGACAGCAATAACCTCGCAATTAAAGGCTATGATCCTGTCGCTTACTTTGCCAATGAAGGTCCAGTAAAAGGCACATCTGAGTTCACAGCGACCTATAAGAATGCGATCTATAACTTTGCGAGCAGTGAAAACAGAGATGAATTTCGAGCCAATCCAGAAGCCTATGCCCCTCAATATGGCGGTTACTGCGCGTTTGGAGTAGCCATGGGTAAGAAGTTTGAAACCGACCCTCTCGCTTGGAAGGTGGAAGATGGAAAGTTGTATCTGAACTTAGACAAATCGGTTCAGAAACGCTGGCTGGAGAATACACAAGAGTTCATCCAAGACGCCAACAGCAACTGGACAACCATCAAAACCGTAGAAGCCTATAAGCTCTAGCCTACAGCGCTTATCCATTGCCCAAGAATAAAACGGAAGCGACCGAACGCTTCCGTTTTCATTGGGATTTTCCCCAAAGAGGCCAACCCAAAGCGATTGGCAACACCTACTAAGTCCATTTCTATTCTATACTCCTAGCAGATAAGCTTTTCTTTTTATGGAAGAATAATGACATTACCTAAGATTTTGGTACTCGGCCTCTGCGCCCTATCGACACTGACTTATGCCAACCCATGGCAGTTCGTCAAAAGTGAAGATGGCATCATGATTGATAAAAGGCCACACAGCGAAGGCTTGGTCGAAATACGAGCACAGATGCAAACGCCCACCACTTACTCCGGTTTTTTACTGTTATTGGAAGACAGTGAGAACGTGCCAAACTGGATAGATAATGTATCGCAAAGCCGTGTGTTGATGCAGATATCTGAAGATGAAAACATCGTCTATACCCAATTCAAAGCACCGTGGCCTGCCAGAGATCGAGACATGGTGACCTACTCAAAATACAGCATCGAGGGTGGGCAGTTTGTTTTGTCGATAAAGGATGCGTCGAACTATTTGGCGAAAGAGTCGGGGTACATTCGAATCTACGATGTGGACGCACTTTGGACACTGCAACCGCTGACTAATGGCAATACCTACATCACCTACACCGCGTATGCGAACGCAGGGGGCATCTTGCCAAATTGGTTGATGAACAAGTTATCGATAGGCAGTGCACTGAGCACGTTTAAGGGGCTAAAAGAACAGTTACCAAAGTACCAAGGCCAACAGCACCCTAACCTGCCAAATGAGTCTCGCTAACGATACAAGTCGATAAGTAAATGGAGGCATTAAGGTTAAAGATTAAGGTCTTCTAGCGAGGTCGCGAGCTAAGATAAGCGCCAAGCCAAATACTTGAAGAAACAGGGCGATGTTCTTATAGAAAGCCATTTTCTCATCAAGCCTTTGGATTAACTCAACCAAGGTCAGGTTATCCAAATAGTAATCATCGATTCGAGTTCGTTGCGCTTCTTGTGCACTGTTTATCAGCATCATCAGTTTCGGTAAGTGAGCCAAAGAGATACTTGGCACTTCGCTACTCACCCAACGCCTAAGTTGCCCACGCAGTGCTTCGTCGAGAACCGTGGTCGGCTGCACCGTTTCTAGTTTATCAAGGTGAATCAAAATCGCTTCACGCTTGCGCTCTAGGGTTTCAATCGTATTCCAAGCAAGCTGTATTGAGTACACATTGCCGTATTTGCGATCGTTGTACTCCGCTTTCTCAGCTTCAATTTTATCGAGCACCAAGCTCGACATGACAATCGCCATGATGTTGAGTATCAAGCCTGCGAGGACAATCGCCCAAGCAGGAGGAAGACGCAACGCCATAATGCTCCCTAGAACATTTTATCAAAAGGTAGGTAAGCTAAGTTTAGGACAATCAAAGAGATCATGCAGATAAGCGTTAACACCATACCCACTTTTCGACCTTTGAAGTTCTTCGCTAAGATCCCTTTCGCATGAATCACACGCCCCAGAATAAACGCCACACCAATGACATGAATCAGCCACACACCGGCGCCATTCATCTCTAACAATCCCATCAAAATAACGGTGATTGGGATGTAATCCATAGCATTACTTTGTGCCGAACGTGCTATCTGTAACGACTCGACACCGCCATCAGCATGAGCAACAAGATTGATTCGCCTTTGCTTGATCACCTCTATTGCTAACCAAATCATTACGATCGTCAGCAAGGCTGCGTAAAGTGCTGTAACCATCATATTTCCCTATTATTTTGTGTTTACTCAGTGTTCTTTGTTATCTGTTCGACAACACCCGCCGAGATAAAATGAAAATCGCACCCGAGTACTTGTAAGAGATCTCTCACACCGAACGTAAGAGATCACAATCAAGCTTCGCAGAAAATTCCTAAAATACAAACCCAAGCCCTTGTTTTGTATGAATCCACGCATATTTCTTTCGATCAGTGGGTACATTTATTTCTTAGGGTGGATTGTGAGCAAAGCCTCTGCAGTGTTTAATACACATGTCGACAGGGAGTTGGCAGGAACAGGAAAAAGCCTAACGGATTAGGTATCTTCAGGATGAAGATTTGATGGCTTAGGATGAGTTATCAGCAAGGAAGTTATGCTCTAGGATAGAGTCGCTTATCAGGATGATGAGTTTGCAAGGACACCGCTAGGACGGCGATGAATTGGATAGGTTAAAGGATTTAGCCACGTCAAGGAACGATGCAGGGAGCACCAGTTACCTATTGAAAGATAAGTAACGCGCAGTAGCAGGATGGCTACGAAAAGAATAGACCCCGTTTGGTGAAAGCCAAACGGGGTTTCCTTTTTTGTAACGTCTGAAAGCTGTTCGCAGCTAACCGTTCAAAGTCACGTTACAAAATAATGTTCATCAAGAACATTGCACCAAACGCATTCAATACCGAAATCGCGATCATCACCGGGATGTAGCGACCTTCAGTACCAATTGGTCCCATAATACGGCCCATGTATTGCACCTGAGAGCCCATCAAGTAGATAGCTGGCGCCAAGATAGCTATATGGTTGCCGTTCAGAATACCTTGGTCAAACAGCGTGATAACCACGCCCACCGCGCCACCCATCGACATCCACGCACCGATCAATACCGCTGCCGCTTCGCCAGGTAAACCAAATACCGCCATAATTGGAGCAAATACACTGCCCATCAAATCCAGCGCACCCGTTATCTGCAATGCCTTGATGATCACAAACGCCATCAGAACATTCGGTACCGTAGAGGTAGTCGCAATAACCCAGCCTTTCTTAGCACCTTCAACGAAAATATCAGTAACCATTGGTTTCTTTGCTTTAACTTCGCTCATTATGCTACTTCCTCTTCCAGTTTTTGTTCTTTGTCTGATTTTGGTTTGTCTTCTTTGCCTTCAGTAAGGTTGAGGTAAATACGGAACAGATTCGCGCCGACAAACTTAAAGATAAACATCACAGCGACAGCCAAACCAATTGACGATGTCACCGCTAAAGAGCCATCCATCGCGGTTAGAGTGAACAGCACCGCACCTGAAGAGAAAAAGTTAACGATCGCCGCACCCGCCGTAAACTGGAACATGGTGAACACATCGGTTTCACGCTTAGTCAGATGTCCTTCGTCTTTCAGCTGACGTGTCATCGCTGCGCCAGCATCGGTACTTTGCAAAGAAGCGATCAGTGCCAAGCCTGAGTTACCCGGAATACCCATCAGAGGGCGAAGCAGAGGTGTCAGTAGTTTACGAGCCGCATCCAGTGCACCGTAGTGCTCAAGTACGTTGATCATACCCAGTGCAAACATCACGGTCGGAATAAGTGTCAAAGCAAAAATGAAACCGTCGCGAGCACCACTACCGCCTTTACCACGCAGTGACGTCGTTGCCGCTTGAATACCATCGGCCGTTTCACTCACATCGAAAGCGACCTTACCGAATGAACCGTTGAGCGTTGTAAAATCGAACACTCCATACCATTCATTGGACTGCATTAAGCCTGAAAAGAACACCATCGCGAACGCGAGTGCGATATAGCTGCCGATCGTGACTTTACGATCGGTTTTGGTTGGATTAGTCATAAGGACCTCTATACATCTCGTTTATGTGGAACAGAACACGTATAGATAGTGCAAACTAATGAGCGAAAGGTTAATGACCAAAATCAAATAGCGTATCGGTTTAAATAAAAGAAGCACAGCAACATATAAAACTGTGATTTGGATTTAAAAGCAGGACCATACGCTAAATAAATTAGAATATTTCACATACAAAACTAAAAAATCTTGCTTCAACAGCGCAACCAAAAACGCACACAATCGCCACACAAGTCTGGCTTCTAGTGAGAAGTTTTTACCTAGTGCGATCTCTGATAATGCTGTAAGAGATCTCTTACATTGTTTTTCTGGTCAATTTTAATTCGATTATAATACAGAGACTTAAAAAGTGATTTTGCTTCCAGAACGCAACCGTTTTCCCTTAGTTGATTGAGTTTTGAGCCAAGCGCAAACAGTGAGCCATTTTATAAAGAATTTGAGCTTAATTCGAAATTTCAGCCCTCAGAGGTGCTATAGACTTCGCGCAGCCAATATAGAAGGAGAACGGTGATGACTATGGAAATGAGAACGCTTAAATATCAAGTAATGGGCAAAGGCATGTGGATCACTGCAACAGTATCTCGCGTAGTAGCGGACAAACTTGCGCTTGAATACCAATCCTATGGCTGGCCTGTTGAAGTATGTGCAGCAGAACAAACACTGACGTTTGATCTCAATGCTGCATAATGTTGGCAATTTCGAATAAGCTCTATCGGCACTGAGTCCGGTAGCGCTTTTTCTTTGGTCTTTAGTCTTTAACTTAAGTGTGGAAGACAGTAATTTTGAGTATGTAAGACCGTATTTCGTTCACATCACAGTCTATTCCTTTCATTATAATCTATTGAATTATTAAGATATCTATCACACTGCACATGGTTATTTAGGTCTACTCTTTTACCCGTGTTAATAACTTATTAACTTCGGAGCGTAATCCATGTTAGGTATCCAGCTTTCTGCTGTTCTCTCTTTGTTACTCTTTTCTTCGGTAGCAGGTGCTGCCACTTCTCAGTTGGGAGAACCACTCAAGCTCACCAACTCATTCGCTGGCTACCTATCCCTGACCATTTTCGTTGTCGCCTACATCGTGGTGATGATGGAAGAGTACCTAAAGCTCCGAAAATCTAAGCCAGTGTTACTTGCAGCAGGACTGATCTGGATAATCATTGGTTTTATCTACCAAGAACACAACCTTGTTGAAGTCGCTAAGCAAGCACTCGAACACAACTTACTGGAATACGCTGAGCTGTTACTTTTCCTACTCGTCGCCATGACCTACATCAGCGCCATGGAAGAGAGAAGACTGTTTGATGCGCTGCAAGCGTGGATGGTGGGCAAAGGCTTTAATTTCCGCTCTCTGTTCTGGCTAACCGGTATTCTGGCCTTCTTTATCTCACCGATCGCCGACAACCTCACCACAGCTCTATTGATGTGCGCCGTGGTTCTGAAAGTCGCAGGATCTAACCCTAAATTCGTTAACCTAGCCTGTGTGAATATCGTGATAGCCGCTAACGCTGGCGGCGCGTTCAGCCCATTCGGTGACATCACAACGTTGATGGTGTGGCAGGCTGGTTATGTGAGCTTCAGTGAATTCATTCCCTTATTTATTCCTTCAGTGATGAATTACCTCGTCCCTGCAATGATCATGTCTTACTTTGTTCCCACAACCCAACCCGACACGGTGCATCAGCACGTTGAATTAAAACGCGGTGCAAGACGCATCGTGTTGTTGTTCATCATGACCATCGGCACTGCGGTTGCTTTCCATGCCGTACTCCACTTCCCTCCAGTAATGGGCATGATGATGGGGCTGGCGTATCTACAGTTCTTTGGTTATTTCTTGCGTAAGACCTTACCAAATTCACTGGCGAAGAAAAAAGCGGTGGCGATTGCCAACAATGATGGGGGGGCATTGAAGCGACTCGGTTCAGTCGTGCCCTTTGATGTATTTCGAAGAGTGTCCCATGCCGAATGGGACACTCTGCTGTTCTTCTACGGCGTGGTAATGTGTGTAGGTGGCTTGAGTCTACTGGGATACTTGGAGCTTGCCTCTGGCGTGATGTATAGCCAATGGGATCCAATTTGGGCCAACATCATGGTGGGGATCTTATCTGCGATTGTCGATAACATTCCGGTGATGTTTGCCGTGTTATCGATGGAACCTCAAATGTCGATGGGTAACTGGCTACTGATCACCTTAACCGCAGGCGTTGGCGGCAGCTTGTTATCTATTGGTAGTGCGGCAGGTGTGGCGTTAATGGGCGCGGCGCATGGCAAATACACCTTCTTTGGCCACTTGAAATGGATGCCAGTGATCATGATTGGCTATGCCGTCAGTATCGCTGCACACCTATGGCTTAATGGCGATCTTTTTTAATTCGGAGATCTTTTCTAGTTCGAACTGTCTTTCACAGGCTTATCTACAAGTGTCCAGACGTTACTCAATTGTATCGCTGGACATTGGTTGCAAGTTAGCATCTCGCCCTTCTGTTGAATGCGCATCACTAGTCTAGAGTCAGTTCGGCTGCCTCCAGAATTGAATTCAATGGTGATCAAGTCATCATCAACACGATAGGTTCGAGTCACGGAATTATCCGTTGTTTGATAAGTCACTTGCCCGGATTCAAAAAGTAGATAACTGTCATTATCTGCGTTCTCATACATACCTTTGAACAGAGCAAGCTGTGGAACCTCGAAAGGTCGGCTGGTATCAGTTAAACAACCTGTCAGCAATAATGCAGAGCTGCAGCCAGATATTAGTAAGGGGAATCTATTCATTTGGGCATCCTTGCCTAGAGAACATAGTCAAAGAATATGCAACCAAATCGATATTTCCCAGAAAGCGTTGATTTTAATGCAAAGTCATATTTTAAGAACCACTCGCCTTCACCATTAAGTAGTACGAGATATTCAGCCAGCATCTCGACAGGCTCATGGCTAAATCGCTTGCTAGTCTTGCTCTCTTCCCTCTATCACCAATAAGTGCTGTTTACGTTCTACGCCACCTGCATAACCCGTCAGTTTGCCGTTTTTACCAATCACACGGTGACACGGCACAATCACTGAAACCGGATTTTTGCCATTCGCCAAACCCACAGCACGAACGGCTTTCGGATTGCCTATCGCATCGGCCAGTTGTGCATAGCTCCAAGTCTCTCCATAAGGAATGGTCGTCAGCGCCTGCCAAACCGACTGCTGAAATGGCGTGCCCTTGGCTGCAATCGGCACAGAAAACTGAATAGCTTCGCCCGAGAAATAGCGATTAAGCTGCTCGATAGCCAATGCAAAGATCGGAAAGCTATCATCTTGAACACCCAACGGTTCCGGCTTGGTGGTATGTGTCTCGAACCAAAGGCCGAGCAAGCCTTCATCGTTCGCCTGTAACGTCACGGTTCCCAATGGGCTCTCATAGTAAGTAAAACGGTTGTCCATGATATCTCCTAGCTTAGTATTCCGATTAAGACTGATTCCAACAGTGGAACGTGGCGTAACTACCCCAAGGCGAAACACTCTCCGTGTTGATGGCGGGGCGATGCTCAATAAACTTCTTCACCACCAAGTCACCAACCAACAGATGATTAGGTTCGCTTAACCCGCGAAGCAGTGCATATTGAATAGTCCAAGGCCCAATCCCTTTTAGCTCAATCCATTTGGAAGGATGCTCAGCTTCATTGTCGACCATGTATTCGGCAAAACGCTTTAGGGTCTCTTTGCGGCTTCCCGGCATTCTCAAGAAGCTAACATCAGCGTCCGCTATCTGTTTTGGTGTTGGGAAGCTGGCTTTCTCATGTTCATCAGAAAGCTCTTTGACCAATAAGTTAAGCTGACCAATCGCCGCGGTTACCGAAACTTGCTGTCCTAGAATCGCTCTCACGCCTGCCTCCCAAGCACTCCACACGCCAGGAATACGGATACCACTCTTAGCCACCAAGTTAGGATCGATAGTCGTAAAGAACGTCTCAACCTTGGCAATATCGACATCAAGATCAAACATACGGCGGATATTCGCAATCAAGCTTCTTAATTGGCTTATATCATCCAACTCGAATTCAATATCCAAGCGGTTATCTTTGGCTAAAGTCGCCTTGAACCAACCCTTTGACCCGTTCACATTTACCGTGCGCTTATAATAATCTTCGCCAACGCCTTCTAAGCCCTCAATCATTCTTCGTCGATAAAACCTCAACAAGTGGTTCCAATCTAAGGGTCCATGAAAACCAAGCTGAATATGATTACTCTGAGTGTCACTTGGCTTCGCTCGCCTAATTTGGCTTGGCGAAAGCTGCAGCTCTTTTTGAAAGGCATCATTAAAACGGCGCGTACTATTGAAGCCACTAGCAAAGCCGACATCAGTAATGCTCATGCTACTGGTGTGCAGCAACTGCTTGGCAAACATCAATTGACTGTACAGACTATATTGCTTGGGTGACACGCCGATGTAATTGTCGAATAAGGTTCGTAAATAACGATCTGAAATACCTAACCGCGTTGCAAGGTCGACGATAGATCCTGAATTCAGAGCGCCATTATCAATCAACTGCATCGCACGTAAGAAAGTGGTTTCGACGCCCTTCCAAGCCGGCGAAAAAGGTGCGCTGTCTGGTCGACAACGTAAACAAGGACGATATCCCGCTTTCAATGCTTGAGCTTGATGGGAAAAATATTCGACGTTTTCTTCTTTGGGTGGTGTGGCTGGGCAAATCGGGCGACAAAAAATTCCTGTCGTTTTCACCGCTGTAAAAAACATCCCATCAAAGCGAGCATCTCGTGCATATCGAGCCAAATGGCACTGCTCACTGGTTAAGCTGCTGTTGTGATTGATCTTTTTCGACATGCCGTACTCTTCCCACTTACCATAGCGTTTGATCCGATACCTAAAAGTTTACCGTGAACCACCATTGTCGCTAGCCACTTTCGGAAGCGAAGGTCAGATAAATCACAAAAAAGGGTTTTAATTTTATTCAATTCGACTAAATTTAACCTAGAGAGGGCATTCTTCTCACAACGTCAACGATCGGTACTTAGCACGCCAAGATGCAGAGACCTATCGAATATAAAAAGGAAAAGGCTATGGTTCTACACACATGTCGTATTGTTTTATCAAATCAACAGGTTCTCACCAGTCAATCAGTCGAGCAGTCTCTAAGCTTTCTTGAAGACAAAGCGGACAACGGGATTTCTATGATCGAGATTGACGCAACGGATGGCAATCAAATCCATTCGTACATGTCACACTCTCTTGAAGAGTCTATTGAGAATCTAATGAACCTATAGGGCTTTTAATAAAGGCTACACATACCAGGCTTAAACGATATTTATGGAATTAGAAACGATCTCTAGTTCCGAAAAGAAGTACATTTCTGGTTTAAAACAAAAATGGCTCCCAACTATACAATTAGTTGGGAGCCATTTTTTATTGAATCTAATCAGCAAAGCCACTGCTTACCGCGAATGCCGTTACTCAGGTGCTTGTTCAGCGGCTTGCTGCAATGTGTAAGCCGTCGATGGGTCAATCTCATTAACCAACTTCTCAACCTGCATGATCGCATCAACCGAGGTACTGCTTTTACGGTAGCTCAGATAAATTGGGAGATACCAGTCTTCAACCCCTTTCACCTTGTGCAGCTGACCCGAATCGATAAAAGGTTCGACTAGAGACACCGGAAGATACGCACTGCCGCCTTTCTCTAAAATGAAATCGAGGGCGATACGGGCTGTAGAGGTACGTAGGTACGGTGCTGGCACTTTAGGGTGACGTTCTGCGTGTTCAGAACCAAAGCGCGTTCCCCAATCCACATAAACATACTTATGTTGAAATACAGATTCCAGATCATCTTGCTGCGTTGATACCAACACCAAAACCAAGTCAGCGACTTTTTTACAGTTCAGCTCTTCTGCTTTGATCTGATCGAACGCGAAAGCCATATCTAAGGTTCGTTCTAACAAATTACGGTTCAGTTGCTCGCGCCCCATCACCTCTGCCATAAAGCCGTAACCACCAAAAGAGTCGGTTACCACACTTAAACAGTTTTGCAGATACGCATCCCAAATATTCGGCGTGCCGCCCAGCGTTAACTGCAAGGCTTTACCACTCTCTAACGACAGCTCAAATTTGGCTTGTTGTAGGGTGGACACCATCACTTCGGCATAACCAATCAAACGTTCACCGGAAGATGTGAGTTTGATGTTATTGCGGTCACGAATGAAGAGCTGAGTATCAAAATAGCCTTCAAGCTGTTTGATCCGCGCACTCACCGCCGCTTGTGTTAAATACAAGTTTTCAGCTGCACGCCCAAAATGGCGCACCCTTGCAACCTCAAGAAAGGTTCTAAATACTTTCACATCCATCAAATACATCTCTGTAATAAATCTGCTAACTAGCCGATCTAGGATTGTTTATCGTAAAGGCAAAAACATTTTGTTTCCTATTTTAGCCTTTTAACAATATTTTCGCGTGAGCAATAAACACTAATTTCTATCTAACCACATTACTGAGGCTGATATGTCTGAGACCGAATTCCGACACGGAAAAAAACGTTTTTATGACACCATTAAATTCCCGAGAGGGTTCGCTAAGTCGGGTGATTTTACTCTTTCAGAAGAGGAAATCCTAACCTTGTTTGGTGACACTATGCTTGCACTTGAAACTGGTGAACTAGCACCAATCAATGCAGAAGAAAAACACTTCATTAAAGTGTTGTCTCACCCTCATAAGGCAAAGTCCAAGTTAGAGCGTGTTTGGTTGAAGTACATTCAACTGGCTCGTGGACGCCGTCGCTTTCACACCCTAAACGGCTGCAAACGCGGCGACGTATCTAGGGAAGAATACGAAAGTGAGTTAGTGTTAGAAGATTAGTAAAATCGCTCAAAGTGATACCTCATCACTTTGGGCTTTTTTTTGCCTTCAAACACACATCTTCTTTGTAATTGGTAAGTTTAGCCAACCTATCCATTTTTACCAATATTTATATACAATTCATAGCGATAGCGTGACTAAAACACAGCTATCGTTCAATCTTATGGGTATTCATCCCACTGAGATTCATCGTTCTTCATCCTGCCCCTGTCTTTTATCACGATAGCGCTCCATTGCCATCATTATTTTTCTAGTTTCAACTATACGCTCAACGCTTGTTTATACTCGAAACACGTTAATGCACCAAAATTCGTCAATGGTTCGAGCGATGCCATTATTGCAATAATCGTATCAAGGCATAGAAACACACCAACCCTTTCAGGTGCTGAATTAGATCAACATTGCTGTATATGACAAACGTATTAATCTTGTTTAACGCCACCAAATATCCATACAATAATTGTGCAATTTTGAGAGTTCCAGTCACAGTTACGACGAAAAAAGCAAAAACTTGACCTAAAACAATAGCGGAACTGGATAACTTATTTTATAATGCGAATTAATGTTTCAGAACACTATAAAATTTTATTTCTAGGGGCAAAATCAATGAGACTTATTCCATTAAGCAACAAAGCTAAAGTAGGTAAATGGGCTGCTCGTCATATCGCAGATTCAATCAACAAGTTCGCTCCAACGGCTGAGCGTCCATTTGTACTAGGTCTTCCTACTGGTAGCACACCTCTAACTACTTACGCTGAGCTAATTGAACTTTACAAAGCTGGCGAAGTTAGCTTCAAGCACGTTGTAACATTCAACATGGATGAGTACGTTGGCATCGACCCTAACCACCCAGAGTCTTACCGCACATTCATGCACGAGAACTTCTTCAACCACGTTGATATCCAAGCAGAAAACATCAACCTGCTAGACGGCAAAGCTGAAGATATCAATGCTCACTGTGCAGCATACGAAGAGAAAATCCGTTCATACGGCAAAATCAACCTGTTCATGGGCGGCGTAGGCATCGACGGTCACATCGCATTCAACGAACCAGGTTCTTCTCTATCTTCACGCACTCGTATCAAAACGTTGACTGAAGACACTCGTATCGCGAACTCTCGTTTCTTCGATGGCGACATCAACCAAGTTCCTAAATACGCACTAACTATCGGTGTTGCGACTCTTCTAGATGCAGAAGAAGTGATGATCCTTTCTCTAGGCCACAACAAAGCTCAAGCGCTTCAAATGGCTATCGAAGGTTCTGTAAACCACATGTGGACTGTTACAGCTCTACAGATGCACCGTAAAGCTATCATCGTTGCTGATGAGCCAGCTCAACAAGAGCTAAAAGTTAAGACTCTACGCTACTTCCAAGAGCTAGAAGCTGAGAACATCCAAGACCTATAATTCCTATAGTCTTGAATAGCAGGGCGTTTTTATAAAGAGAGCGTCTTGAATAGAAAAAGCCACTGAATGTGGCTTTTTTTGTGCCTGCTGCTTTTGTATTTAATGGGAAGATATTTCGGATATTTTTTAGAAGCACAAAAACAACAAAGCGATTTCTCCAACGAGAGAAACCGCCATCATTTTAATCTTTGTATTGAAACGAACGAACAGCTACAAGTTATGTAGGATGTGAAACAAGATAAGCAGAGCTGCAAACTAGAGCTAAGAGCTCAGCGCGTTATCTCGGCATAGGGTAGTGATAATGTCAGTGATAGCTAATACGATCGTCGACTTCACCTTTTGATTATGTCGCCCCAAGAACATTTCAAGCATTGGGCCAGACATCGTTTCCACCATCTCCGCGTCATATTCGATAGGCATAATACGCTGAATCGCGTGCACCTTGTTGAGCTCAAATATCACATCAACTTCTGTGAAGCTGGTGTCTTCACCCTGTATTTTCGCCCACTCTTTCAAGGTAACGAAAACCTCAAGATCGTCGTAGAGTTCTTTACTGATCACGCCAAGCCCGAGTAGCAACTTAGCACGAATCATGATCTCGCCTAACGGCCCACCACTGTTGAGAAGTGGCTCGACAACGAACTTAATTGCAGTGTCGTCTTTCTTAAAGATGTTTTTTAATACGGCATCTACCGTGTCGTCCAATGCATCATAAGCAGCCATTAGGCAGGCGCCAGCACTCTCAGCTTCCGAAAGGGCTTCGAGTAATTCAGTTTCATGGCTTGTTTGTATTGGCATAACGGCTCGACAATAAGAAAGTGCCACTGGTGTGGCACTTTGATGGTTTATCATTTCAATGCTAGATAAGCTTCTTCCGCTAGTTTAACAACTTCTGAGTCACTATTCAGCTCAGAATAATGCGCTAATGTCTCAGCAAAGCCTTTTTCTGCGAACATTGCTTGAAGTTCAACCGCTTGAGGGTCGTCTTCGTTCTTGTAATGGAACGCAGCAGCGATTGCTTTTACTAGGTGAGCATTTGGTAGGCCGTACTCTAATGTACCGTTTAGAGGCTTAACTAGGCGGTCTTGCGGGCTCAGTTTACGAATTGGCTGACGACCAACGCGATCTACTTCATCACGTAGGAATGGGTTTGCAAAACGACCAAGGATTTTTTGGATGTATGCAGCGTGAGCTTCAGGATCAAAACCGTAACGCTTAATAAGTACAGCACCACTCTCTTCCATTGTTGCTGTTACTTCAGCACGGATTACGTCGTCTTCAATAGAGTCTTTGATTGTCTCATGACCCGCAAGAACGCCAAGGTATGCCGTTACTAGGTGACCAGTGTTAAGAGTAAACAGTTTACGCTCAACGAAAGCCATTAAGTTATCAGTGCATTCCATTCCTGGGATGTTTGGGATATCACCCTTAAATTGTGTTTGATCTACAATCCATTCGCTGAACGTTTCAACCGTTACTGCTAGAGGGTCTGTCTCGCCAGCTTCTGCCGGTGGAACAATACGGTCAACCGCAGAATCAACAAAGCCAATGTGCTCTTCAGTGAACGCTTTCATTTCATCAGAAAGGTGCTCTAACACGGCTGCTTTTAATTGGCTAGTACCGCGAACCATGTTCTCTGCCGCGATGATGTTCATTGGTGCAGTGTTGTTTGCTGCTGCACGCTTTTCAATGCCTTGAGCGATAGACTTAGAGATGATTTTAAGAACGGTAGGGCCCACTGCAGTCGTCACAAGATCAGACTCAGCAATGCAATCTACTACTGCGCTTGTCGCTGAGTTTACTGCTGTCACGTTCTTAACAACTTCGACAACACACTCTTCGCCAACAATCTTAACTGGGTATTCTTGGCGTTCAATTAACGCATTTACAACCGTTTCATTTACGTCAGCAAACGTAACCTTCATACCAGCATCAGAAAGAAGCTTACCAATGAAACCACGACCGATATTACCTGCACCAAAATGTAACGCTTTCATAATTTTGACCTTATAAATATTTGAATCTAGATAGCTAACTGCTCAACAACATGCCTTGACGATGTGCCCTAGGCATTAAGCAGTAAGCTATTCAGACTGAATCTTGTTAGAAAGATTAAGACCGAAAATGAGGCCAGTAGGGGGATACCGGCCTCCTTCACTCAGGAGCTTGACTAGAGCTTTTTAGTTTCCGTTGAGAATACGTAGAACATCAGCAGGGTTTGTTGTGTTCTGTAGGCATTCCACAGCTTCTTCATCATCGAGTGAATTGGTAATCGCCATCAGCACCATGTTGTGCTCATCGCCTTGTGCGGCAATACCGATAACCATCTTCGCGATATCATCTTCATCTTCGCCCCACTGAATACCTTCAGGGTACTGACAGAAAACGATGCCGGTTTTTTGTACGTACTGTTTCGCTTCGATTGTGCCGTGTGGTACTGCGATAGACTCACCTAGGTAAGTAGACACAAGCTCTTCACGAGCAAACATGCCATCTACGTATTCTGGTGATACGTTGCCAAGTTTTACTAATTGTTCGCCAGCAAACTTGATTGCGTCTTCTTTTTGAGTCGCTTTAAGGCCAAGGAAGATGCTGTCGTCAGTGAGTGCAAGCTTGTTGCCTTCTTGCGCTGGAGCTGCTGCAGGAGCCGGAGCTTCTACTTTCGCTTCACCACTTTGAGCATCGACAAGCTCGGCAACTAGTTGGTCGTATACGCCGCCGTCTAGGAAGTTGCTTAGAGACATATGCATCGCACCTGGCACAGTGCTACGAGCACGGTCTGTTAGGTCTTTATGCGTAATAACGATTTGCGAATCAGCCGGTAGGTTGTTGATTGCGTAATTGGTTACTTCAATGTCTAGGCCAGCTGTTGCTACTTTCTTACGTAGTAGACCTGCACCCATTGCACTTGAACCCATACCCGCATCACACGCTACATAAACTGCTTTTACATCCGCTAGGTTTACGTTTGCTTCTGCTGCTGCACCTTTAGAAGACGCTTTCATGTCTTTCATTTGTGCAGAAGCTTTTTCTAGAGAGTCTTCGTCGTCATCTTGAGCTGAAGTTTTAAGCAGAATTGAAGCCACTAAGAAAGATACTGCTGTTGCTGCGATAACTGACAATACAACACCGATGTAAGAGCCTTTTGGCGTCATCAGTAAGATTGCGAAGATAGAGCCTGGTGATGCTGGAGAGATAAGGCCAGAATCGAACATTACGTTAGTGAATACACCCGCCATACCACCTGCGATTACCGCAAGAATTAGACGTGGGTTCATTAGAACGTAAGGGAAGTAAATTTCGTGGATCCCCCCTAGGAAGTGGATGATAGATGCACCAGCAGCAGATTGCTTCGCGCTACCTTTACCAAACACCATGTAAGCAAGTAGAAGACCAAAACCAGGACCTGGGTTTGCTTCGATTAGGAAGAAGATAGAGCGACCCATCTCTTCAGATTGCTGGATACCTAGTGGAGAGAAGATACCGTGGTTGATTGCGTTATTTAGGAATAGAATTTTCGCAGGTTCAACAAAAATAGATGCTAGAGGTAGTGCACCCGCTTCTACCATTGCGTTTACGCCAGCCGCAAGTCCGCCAGACAGAATCTTAACCGCAGGACCAATCACGATGAACGCGATGATCGCACAGATCATGCCGATGATACCCGCAGAGAAGTTGTTCACTAGCATTTCGAAACCACTCTTCACTTTACCGTGAACAGCTTCATCGAATTTCTTAATTGCGATACCACCTAGTGGACCTACAATCATTGCACCCATGAACATTGGGATATCAGTACCAACGATAACACCCATTGTTGTGATAGCGCCCACTACCGCACCGCGGTCACCACCAACCATTTTACCACCGGTGTAACCAATCAATAGTGGCAGTAGGTATGTAATCATAGGACCAACCATTGATGCTAACGTTTCGTTAGGCCACCAACCCGTTGGGATGAATAGTGCAGTAATGAAACCCCACGCAATAAATGCGCCGATGTTTGGCATTACCATATTGGATAAGAAACGACCAAAGTTTTGAACCTTAATCTTTGCTTCTGGTGATAACATAGGTAGAACCCCGTAATGTATTGGTTGGTCAAATGACCGAAAGTGTGTACTCAAAAGTCGATTAAAATGTATCACAACATTTCCAAAATGCACCTTAGCCCAACTTTCGTGATAGCCATCACACACGAAAAGCACTTTCGGGTTAACAAGCACACCTTAGATCACAAAAACACCATGAATTTAAATTACAAAGCCAAATTAATGAGAATAGATATCATCAACACACGATCTAGATCACATTTTATTTTGTAATACTTAAAAATAAAATGTGATTAAAGTCACATTTAATAAAATATAGCATCTAAGATCTGTATAAACCGTATAAAAGAACATCGTGTCACGTATATAAAATATGCACCCAGATGAGCAAAATCGCGATACCTGTAATTTAATTACAGGTTGAGCTACATTTTGCTAAACATACAAAACGAGACCTAACGCTCTACTAAAAACATAGACCACTGAACTGCAGTTAGCATTGATAGATGTGATATGGTATTTACCAACGCTATCGCATCATATATATATCCAACACCCATCAGCTGATCACTCCGCTATTTGAGAAAAGACTATGTCAGACAAAATTTCCACATCCGCACTCGCTAAACAAAAAGGCATAGAAGCTAAAGCTTTATTTAGCGATCTAAAAACAGCGGGCTATATAGTGCGTTCACAAGAGCGTTGGATTCTCACAGAACGGGGAGAAAGCTTTGGTGGGGAATATGTCGAACACAAGAAGTTTGGTGTCTTTATTGTCTGGCCAGAGAAACTGCTTATCGATTTGGACTCATTCTCAGGAAAAACACTCACCGCCACCCAGCTTGGCAGTGCCTTTCAACTCAGCGCAAAGAAAATCAACTTACTGCTCAACGAGCTTGGTTGGATAACAAAAGAAGAAGACGGTTGGCATGTCACCTCTACAGGCTTAAAAGCCGGAGGTGAACAAAGAGAAGACAAAGCGACTCAAAACTTATTCGTGGTATGGCACGACTCATTGGTTCGCAATAAACGTTTAAAGCAGTCTGTTGTTGAATTCCTAGGGCATGATGCTGAAAGCCACTCGACCGATGTGTCATTCTCCAGTTTTCGTCAGAAATTTGAGGCGAAGCACCGAAGCTTAGACGGGCATTATGTTCGATCAAAGGGAGAGCTGATCATTGATAACTGGCTTTATATGGCAGGAGTGGTCCATGCGTACGAGCGTCCGCTTCCGATATCAAAAGAAGTGATCAGCGATTTTTATCTACCAAGTGGCAAAGTATACATCCAGTTCTGGGGAACTGATTCTGCGCCAATCGCCGAAAATAAACGTGAAGCTACGAGAAAAATCTATGAAGAGCATGGTTTTGGTTTAATCGAAATCACGCCAGAAGATATCCCCAACCTAGACAGCGTACTTCCGCCATTATTGCGCCAATATGGTATCAAAGCGTATTAAGCTACTGAATCTAGAGATTCCACCTCCATTAAGATCACACTTATTGAATCATTATGGACATTATTAACCATAGTGATTTGATATGTTCGCTATTTTTCCCGAGTCATTCTTCTATTATCTTACACCCATCGACTTGAGCTACCGCAGATACTCGATTTATTGGGGCATGTTCGATAACTATTTAGACGTTCAATCTATTGAGATTCGTTTAAATTGGTTATCCGTTTATTGTTGACGTAACTGAACATAAAACCCTACAACATTTATTATTGATAGATATTAGGATTCAACATGACTCATCCAATCATTACTGATCTAAACACTCGTTACACAGCTAAAAAATACGATGCAGAAAAGCGCATCTCTGCGGAAGACATGGAAGTAATCAAAGAAGCACTTCGCTTGTCAGCTTCTTCTATCAACTCTCAGCCTTGGAAATTCATCATCATTGAGAGTGACGCAGCAAAACAACGCTTCCACAATACTTTCGAAAACATGTTCCAGTTTAACCAACCACATGCGAAAGAAGCGTCACACACGATCCTGTTTGCTCACGATCCTAAGTACACTAAAGAGAAATTCGCGAAGCGTGCTGATACAGAAGTAAGCTCTGGTCACTTACCAGCTGAAATGTACGAGCAATTCTTAGGTGCTTACGCATTCGCAGAAATGAACACAGACGAAACAGGTTTCAACGGTAACTGGACTAAGTCTCAAGTTTACATCGCACTAGGTAACACACTGCACACACTAGCTCGTCTAGGTATCGCTTCAACACCTATGGAAGGTGTAGATGCAGCTATGATCAGCGAAGAGTTTGCTGACGAACTAGAAGGTCACGTTGTTGATGTAGCTCTAGCTATCGGCTACCACAAAGACGGCGAAGACTACAACTACGGCAAACCAAAAGCGCGCCTAGCTCTTGATGAAGTCGTTACAACACTTTAGGGCGTGCTGATGTGACAGAGCCCTAACCGCAGGGGTATCAGGCAAGAAAACCTCGATAAACAAGAACAAAAAAAGCCAGTCAACAGACTGGCTTTCTTGTATTCATCTTAGTGCGATAAGCACATTGCGTTTAAGTAAAGGCGAACATTAACCGATAAACGAGATGTAACCCTGAAGGATAATCAGGTTAACGATATCGATAAAGAAGGCACCAACAATTGGCACCACCATGAACGCCTGTGGTGAAGGACCAAAACGGTTCACCAAAGAGCCCATGTTCATTACCGCTGTTGGTGTTGCACCTAGGCCGAAACCACAGTGACCACCTGCCATAACCGCTGCGTCGTAGTTAGAACCCATTACTTTGAACGTCACAAAGTAAGAGAAGATACCTAACACAACCGCCTGAACCGCCAGGATAACCAAGAACGGAATCGCAAGGTCAAATATGTTCCAAAGCTTAAGGCTCATTAGCGCCATTGCTAGGAACAGTGACAATGACACCGTACCAAGAATATCGACCGTTTCGCTGTCAGTCTTATGCAGCTTAGTCACTTCAAACACGTTAGTGATGAAAACACCGATAAACAACGCGTAAACGAAGTCAGGAATCATCAACCAAGAAATTTCAAAAGTCGCCACCCACTGCTCTAGGTACTTCGCACCCGTGATACAGATAAGAAGGATGAACAACACTTCAATCACCTTCTTCGCCGTCACTTTGTCTTCTTCATACTCGTTGTAAGTAACAAGTTCAGGGAAGCGTTCATGTGTTTGCGTGCCAGTGCCGTACTCAGATTCAAGCTGGTTTTTATCAATCAGCTTTTGCGCCACTGGGCTACCGATAATACCACCGATGATCAAACCAAAGGTCGCTGAAGCCATCGCGATTTCTAGCGTATTTGCAATGCCAAACGTGTCTGCAAAAGTTTGAGACCAAGCCGCGCCTGTGCCGTGACCGCCCGAAAGGGTGATAGAGCCAGCAATCAAACCCATCAAGGGTTCAAGGCCTAGTGCCGTAGCTAAGGTTACGCCTACACCGTTTTGGATAATGATGTAAACCGACGCTACCCCTAAGAATAGGAATACCTTAGCACCACCTTTTATCAGCTGCGTGTAGTTCGCCGCAAGACCGACCGTTGCAAAGAACATCAACATAAACGTGTTCTGCAGGGGCAAGGAAAACTCAAGATCAAGGCCGTTAAAGTGCAGGGCTGTAATAGCAAAAGCGACAATCAAGCCGCCGACAATGGGCTCTGGAATGTTGTACTTTTTGAGAATCGGAAGCTTTGCATTGACGAAATGACCTAGAAACAAAACACTAATCGCGATTAGGAAGGATTCTAGTGGTCCAATTGAAATTAATTGATTCATATAACCTCTATTTTTTTACGTTCTCATCTTCCCTAATGAGTCTAGTTTTATCTGTAATTATTTGTGCTGCTCTACCTATATTTATACAAACTGGAGAGAAAGTGTGGATTCGAAAAGCGAACACATTACTGCGATCGCTTAGTACCATGTTAGTAGCACGTTAACTTTTATAGGAGATAAAAGGATTTGTGACAACAGTCACCTCCTAAAAGTTGAAAACGGCGTGAGTATCTATGCCGCTGACTCTGCTTTCTTAATACCTAAAAAAGCAAAAGGAGCTATTTCTAGCTCCTCTTTCATCACCATCGCTGGTAATTAGAATTTTTTCGGTGCGTAACCAGTCATAACCTCAATGCGAAGTTCTTTACCGATCTTCGTCATTGGGTGAACAATTACGAGTCCTTTAACAGACTTTTTAAGTTTACCCATATCCGCTTGCTCAGCCTTAGTGATCTCACGGCTAAATGGCATATCAACCAGAGACTTACGCTCTTGGTTCACATCATAGCTTTCTTTGTGTTTAAGCTGGGCAATTTTCTTAGTTAGCTTCTTAATCTCTTCCTCGAACTGACGAACAACAGGACGATCATTACGAGTTTTAGCAGCATCTAACTTGTGGCGACACTTGTCTAGACGGTTGTTAATTTGTTGAAGTTCGTTTTTAACACTCATAATAATTTCCTAAGATTAAACAAGCCAATTCGGATTGGGGCGCGGAGTATAGCACAAGGGTTGTGTTGAACCGAAATTTATCTGTTAATTACCAATAGAAACGAATCACATCGACACCGCTCATTCAGCTTACTTATTCTTTGTGGCGAATCTCTAAGCGGATTATTCATTGATAGGATAGCGCCTACTTCAAAAATTGCAGTCCTCGATGCATCAAAATTCCGTCTAAACTTATACTCTAACGCAATAACTAAATCAGGGTACACAGCTTGGAGTTGTTACCCCCAGCACGACTCTGAATCGCAACGTAATCACAAGGATAGCCGATGACATTATTGAAACGAACATTGACCTGCAGCCTAGCCCTGAGTGCAATGTTTGCCACAACTTATGCATCTAGTGAACAAGCCACCCAAAGTAACCTAATCGTCGAGTACTCTACACCGCAAAATACCGAAGAAGAGCAGCTCAAACGAGAGATTCAAAGCAGTGGCGTTAATGACACCGTGGTCGACCTATCAAACCAACTCTTCATGTTTGAGAAGCCATTAACCATTCAATATGGCGGGGAAGAAGGACCACTCTACGATCCACAAACCCATCAAGTACTGATCTCTTACAGTTTTTACGCTGAGTCACTCAATTACTTTGAGAAGAACCAATACGAAAAAGAGTATGGGAAATCTGCGCAAACCGGCGCTATTGATACCTTGCTGCACACCCTGCTACACGAGACTGGGCATGCGTATATCGAAGATCAGAACATTGCCATATTGGGTAAAGAAGAAGATGCGGTTGATAACCTAGCAACCGTGCTACTGCTTAACTACGTAGAGCATGGGGCCGACGCTGCTATCAGCGCTGCAGACATGTTCGCTTTCGAGTCAGAAGACCGCCCAGAGTATTACGACTTGGGGGAATACATCGACGAGCACAGTTTCGACCTGCAGCGTTACTTCTCCACGTTATGCTTGGTGTATGGCAGCGATCCCGATGCCTATAAGAACTTGCTCGATGAAGTGGAAAACGACTATTTGAAAGACAGAAAAGAGTTCTGCGTTGAGCACTTTGACGTGATCAATGAAAATTGGCATCAGTATTTAAAAAAGAGTGACGATGCTTAGATGCTTAAAGGTTAGTGTCGAGAACTAGGAAAACGGCTTTGGCATCAAATTCCAAAGCCGTCACTCGATAGATTGGCTTAAGTCTTACGTGTTAAGAGTTAAGAGTTAAGAGTTAAGAGTTAAGAGTTAAGAGCTTAAACCCTAGACCTTCACTTTATACTTCAGATCTTGAGCTTCATCGCCGGTCATGCCTCGAAATCCCCAGCAGTGCGATGGCTGTTCCTTAATGGTGATTTCAATATCAATTGGAGAGATAGCTAACTGCTTCTCTATCTCAGAAAATATCTTCTTAATTAAGCGCTTTTTGGTGTTTACCGCTCGACCTTCCATCATGTTGATCTCAATGACGGTATAGGCTTCTGTTCTTCCTTCCGGGTAAAAGAAGTCATCTCGTTCCAATGGCACAAACCGATGTGCTCGCTTGTCATCGGGTAAACCCATTTCACTGTTTAAGCACTGCTGCAACACATTAGAGAGCTGCAACTTAATTGGATTTAAGCACTCTTTGATACCATAAATAACAATCATGACCATTCCTTTGATGCGATGTTAGGTATAGAAGAACGTCAGATAGAAGCATCGCCTGGCGACTACCTATTCGCTTACTATTTGTACACATATTACCTAATGACGCGTATGGGAAAAGGTAAAAACAATGAATTTATGAACAGGTGCAACAAAATACTTATCCCTTTGCCAACATAAGCCGAAGCGAATTGATCGAACACCACCCTCCCCGCGTATATCTTCTCAAATCACATTTGAACTAAGGAGTGCTATGTGCCGAATTCACCTAGGAAGACCACGCGGACAGACGCCGAACCAGAAACACCCGTAGAGTCTTCTCTGAAGCTTGCTGTGTTTCCTCTCCCTATCTTTCTTTTACCGGGAGGCAGGCAAAGACTGCGCATTTTTGAGCCAAAGTATCTCGCGATGGTTGCTCACGCAGCGCAGGGCGATGGTTTCATTATCGCCACTCAAGACAACACTAACTCTGATCATCTCAGTTCTTGGGGAACAAAGGTGACCATCGTAGACTTCAATATGTCGGAAGACCAAATATTAGAAATTGATGTTGAAGGCGAAAAGTTGGTGCAATTGCATGGGTCGTTTCGAGACGATGATGACCTGATTAAAAGTAAGTTCAGATCGTTGCCACACTGGCCTACCGATGAATATAAAGTGCCTAACGTGTTTACCGCTTTTTTGGTTCAGTTGTTTCGCGACCACGATTCGATAAGAACACTCTATCCCACTCCTGATTTTGAGAGCCCACAATGGATCTGTGCGCGATTGCTCGAAATGATGCCTATCCCACTGGAAAAGAAAACAGAATTTACTGAGCCAGCCAGTTTTCCGTCTCTAGTTCCTTTTTTGAATCAAATCATTACGGGGCAATAAGCACTTTTCTTCACTATAATTTTGTATAGTAGAAATTAATTTAAATTAAAGTGATCCCGACTTTCTCCTTTCACGTAGTGCCCATCAAATTCGCATGATGGTTAGTTACTATGCAAGTGGAAAGCAGAAGTTCAGGGAACGGCAAGGAGCATGTCATTATTCCCGATAACAAAGTACCTACAGACAACAAAGTACCGACAGAGCTCTCGAGCTGGCTGGTGTTGGTTGGTACAGACCGAGACAAGCAGGCGTTCACCTGTTTGTTCAAGTTCTTCGCTCCTAAGATCAAGCGTTTTGGTATCAGTAAGTTGGGTGGCGAAGCTGCTGCAAACGAGCTAGTTCAAGACACGATGACTAATGTTTGGAAGAAAGCACATCTCTACAATGTAGATAAAGGCGCTGCGACCACTTGGGTCTACACGGTAATGCGTAATGCAGCATTCGACATGTTGCGCAAAGTGAAAGCGAAAGCCGAACAAACGATAGCCGACGATATCTGGCCAATCGATGCGATGGTAGCCGAGTCTCAAAGCGAAGATTTGCCATTCGGTGACCATTTGATGAGCCGACACGTAATGACTCAAATAGAAAAGTTGCCTCTCGCTCAGAAAACCATCGTCAAAGGCGTTTACTTTCAAGAGCTCTCTCAAGAGCAACTCGCTCAGCAACTTGGCGTCCCACTTGGAACAGTGAAATCACGTCTGAGACTCGCTTTAGCCAAATTAAAAGTTCACATGGGGGAACAAGACCATGATTAAACATCACCCAAACGCGGCAATCTTGAAAGACTTCGTCGATGGCACGTTGGCTGATTCAGTTTCTTTGATTGTTTCTAGCCATGTAGAGCTGTGTGAACACTGCCAACAACAAGTCAAGCAGCTTACAGCTGTAGCAGCGAATAATGCTTTTGACGCAGAGCCAGTATTCTCAAGTGAAGATCTAGATAGCTTCTCAATGGACGACATGGACTTTGATTTTGACGCGATAGAGCAAATCACAGCTGATACTTCTCAGTCTGTTGAAGTGACTCCAGAGGTTCAGAAAGTAACTGTTGCTGACACGACATTCACAATCCCTCGCGCTCTAAACTCAGTAGCGAGAAAGGACTGGATGAACCTAGGCAAAATTTCACGAGCAAGACTCGATTTTGCTGACGAAGCACACCACACCAGCTTGTTGCACATCGACAAAGATGGACAAGTGCCTTGCCACACCCACAAAGGCTTCGAGATCACGCTTCTTCTAGAGGGCAGTTTCGAAGACGAAATGGGCGTTTACAACAAAGGTGACTTCATCTGGTTGGATGGCAATCACACTCATCAACCTGCAACAAAAGAAGGTTGTGTCTGTTTAACCGTTTCAAGTGATGCGCTTTACTTCACAAAAGGTGTGAGCCAACTATTCAATCCACTTGGAAAATATATCTATTAACCCAGTTGCAGGCTATAAATATACAGGATGGCATGAAGCTATCCTGTATATCGTCAATACATCTGAATAAAAACAACTACGGTGTCAAAGTAAAAACACACCCAGCTCTGTAAGTACGATTAGCAATGTTGAACTATAAGAAAAAGCTCAGAGCAAGAGCAAAGGAGTTGGCCAATGGAAAAGAAAATCAAAATCGGTATCAGTGCATGTGTTGCTGGACACAAAGTACGTTTCGACACAGGTCATAAACGCTCTCGTTTTTGTACAGACGACCTAGCAGACTACGTGGAATTGGAACCTGTTTGCCCAGAGATGGCTGTTGGTCTTCCAACCCCTCGTCCAACCATTCGTCAAACAAGAATGCTAGATGACATCATCCATGTTTCTCGCCCTGATGGCTCAGGTGATGTGACCAACGAACTGATCGAGTTCGGTCAAAACTACTCAAAGAAAAACCAACACATTGCTGGCTTTATTGTGTGTCAAAAAAGCCCAACCTGCGGCATGGAGCGCGTGAAGGTGTACCACCACCATGGTCGCGGCTCTGAATCGACAGGCATAGGCATGTTCACCCAACAAATTATGGACGGCAACCCGTTACTTCCCGTTGAAGAAAACGGCCGCCTTAACGATCCCATTTTGCGTGAAAACTTCATGACTCGAGTGTTCACTTACCAAAAATGGCTCGATCTTGTGGATGAAGGTGTGACCAAGCACAAACTGATTCAGTTCCACAGCGCCCACAAATATCTAGTCATGTGTCACCACGTTGAGGGTTACAAAAGCTTAGGCAAACTGCTAGCGGGTAATGATTTAGATATCGACGAACTAGCGGCTCAATACATCGAAGGCTTGATGACGGCGTTGTCTCATCACGCGAATCGAGGCAGTCACGCCAATACGCTGCATCATTTGCAGGGTTACTTTAAAAAACAACTGAGTAGCGCTCACAAGCAAGAGCTGACCAACCAGATCGCATCATTCAGAGAGGGCGTTGTTCCACTGCTAGTGCCACTGACACTGATCAATCACTACCTGATGGAATACCCGAACGAATACCTAGAATCACAGGTTTACCTAAACCCGCACCCTCAAGAACTTAAACTGAGATACGGATATTGAGCGACATACTATGGATACGACGAGACCTGCGGATTCACGATAACCCAGCGCTCGTCGCGGCAGTTGAAAACGGCGTAACGACCGCCGTTTTCATTTCAACGCCTCAAACGTGGCGGCAACACCACCTTGCGCCGATCAAAGCTGATTTCATCTATCGTCATCTAAAACAACTCGATTCCCAGCTCGCTGAATTCGGGATAACGTTGCTTCACCTGAAAGCTAGCGACTTTGACGACCAATCCAAACAGCTCATCGATTTGTGCCAGCAGCTTGATGCCAAGTGCGTCTACGCTAACTCTGAACCAGAGGTCGATGAACAAGCTCGCGATAAAAAGCTGATTTCAAGCGGCCTAAACCTGAAGATCAGCGATTGTGACGTTATGCTGCCACTCGGTAGCGTTCTCAACAAACAAGGCGAGATGTTCAAAGTCTTTACGCCCTTTAAGAACGCTTGGTTAAAAGAAGTTCAGGTGAAAGGCATCATCTGCAGTCCAGCTCCTGTCGAGTCAGCTGAACGTTCACAAACACAGCTTCCTGACGACTTACAAGCCTTAACCATCTCTGCTGACTATGATTTCGATTTTCCGCGTGTTGATTCGAGTCGCTGGCCATTAAGCCAAGATGTATTGGGCAATGTGATCCCCAATTTCTTAGGCAATAAAGTCAACGACTACGCACGTCTGAGAGATATTCCCTCAGTTAAAGGAACATCGGGGCTATCACCTTATTTAGCGATTGGCGCCGTGAGCCCACGTTGGTTAGCGATTCAATTGATTCAGCAGCAACCCGATCTGTTATTTGATACGCAATTACCGGCCTTTTGTTGGCTCAATGAATTGATTTGGCGAGATTTTTATAAGCATTTGATGTTCCACCACCCTAAACTGGTCAAAGGTGCTAACTTTCAGCAAAAATACAATGGTTTAGATTGGTATCACGATCATCCTAGCTTCAAAGCTTGGTGCGAAGGAAAAACAGGATATCCATTGGTTGATGCCGCAATGCGTCAACTGGTTGAAACGGGCTGGATGCACAACAGACTAAGAATGGTGGTGGCAAGCTTCCTAACCAAGCACCTGCTTATTGACTGGCGTTGGGGCGAGCGTTTCTTTATGTCGCACCTTATCGACGGAGACTTTAGTGCCAACAATGGTGGCTGGCAGTGGGCTTCAAGTACTGGCTGTGATGCTCAACCTTACTTCCGAATTTTCAATCCAATCACTCAGAGTGAAAAGTTTGATCCAAAAGGAATTTTTATTCGTAAGTACATACCAGAGCTGCAAAATATCCCAGATAAGCATGTACATTTCCCACATGACTTTATCGCTAAAAACGGAATAGACAGCGAATACTGGCAACCCATCGTTGAGCATAAAGAAGCACGATTGAGAGCCTTAGCCTTCTTCAAATAATTAGAGTGAATATTATGGATAACTCTCTATGGCTTGATAACTTTCTCAACATGTATCGAGAACTCGGAACCGACAATTTCGACGTGCTTAAGACGGTTTATCACCCTGATATTGAATTCCAAGATCCGCTGCATCATGTCAGCGGTATTTCGGCGCTTACGCACTACTTCGAGAACCTCTACACCCAAGTAACCAGCTGTTACTTTCATATCGAACACACTTTCGAAGCGAACGACGAAGCTTCCGTTTACTGGACGATGCAGTTTGCTCACAAGCAATTAAATGGGCAAAAGCCAATCGAAGTACAAGGGCACAGCCACCTTAAGATGTTCGACGGTCAAGTGGTCTACCACAGAGACTACCTCGACGTCGGCTCTATGTTGTACGAACACATTCCAGTACTGGGCTGCGCGATCAAATCCATCAAAAAGAGGGCGAGCCGATAATGCGTATTATGATCACAGGCGCGACCTCTGGTATTGGCCAATCCCTAGCTAAAGATTACGCTCAGCAAGGGCATCAGGTGATTGCTTGTGGCCGCAACTCAGACAAGCTGCAAGCCTTAGTTGACTCGCATGAGACAGACGTCGCGCATTCATCAATTTCACCGCTCTGTTTCGACTTGACTGATTACCACAACTTCCCAGAACTCGACCAAGACAAGCCGCTCGACCTGCTGATTTTAAATGCAGGTGATTGTGAGTACATCGACGACCCAGTGAATTTTGATGCCGAGCTTTTTGAGCGTGTCATCAACATAAACCTAATTTCAATTGGCTACGCCCTTAAAGCTTGGTTAAAAAACATCAAGCCCGGCGGCCGTTTGGTTTTAGTCAGCTCCAGCGCCAGCTTTTTACCTTTGCCAAGAGCCGAGGCTTATGGCGCTTCAAAGGCAGCCCTCACCTACTTAGGCAGAACACTTTCGGTTGATCTGGCAACGCACAACATTCATGTCTCAATTGTGCACCCTGGCTTTGTTGAAACGCCATTAACCGAGCGAAATACGTTCTCTATGCCTATGATTATTAGTAGTGAGGCCGCAACTCAGCGAATCGTAAATGGTATCGCTCAAGGAAAGAGTGAAATCGATTTCCCAAGACGATTCATCATGTTGATGAAGCTACTAAGAATGCTCCCAACTCCAGTTTGGCAAAAACTCGCTTCAAGGATGGTATAACAATGAAGAAAATCGCCATTATTGGTTCAGGTATCTCTGGACTCACTTGCGCGCATATATTAGATAAGCACCACGACGTAACAGTATTCGAAAAGAATGATTACGTTGGGGGGCACACCGCGACCGTTGATATTGAACATCAAGGCTCGGCGTTTTCGATAGATACAGGTTTCATCGTATTCAACGATCGAACCTACCCGAATTTCAATCAGCTTCTAGAACAACTCGATGTCGAAAGGCAACCGACTGAGATGAGCTTCAGCGTCCACAACACGACGACCAAGTTTGAATACAACGGCCACAGCATTAATTCGTTATTCGCGCAGAGGAGCAACATCTTCAAACCTCAGTTCTGGTCTTTAGTGTCTGACATTCTCAAGTTCAACAAGCTGTGTAAGGCTCAGTTTGAAAGCAATGAATTCACACCAGACGTTACCCTTGGCAGTTTCCTACGAGATAATCAATTTTCCGACTTTTTCAGCCAGCACTACATCTTACCGATGGGCGCGGCGATTTGGTCGACAAGCTTGGAAGAAATGGAAGAGTTTGAGCTCAAGTTCTTCATTCAGTTTTTCTACAACCATGGATTGCTCGATATCGCGAACCGTCCTCAGTGGTATGTGATTCCAAAGGGATCGCGTTCTTATGTTGAAATCATCCTTTCACGCCTAAGTAAGACTGTTGCACTGAATACATCGATTAAACAAGTGACTCGCCAAGAAACAGGCGTCACGATTGAATTTGAAGATGGCAGCGCACAAGGTTTCGACGAAGTAATCTTTGCTTGCCACTCAGACCAAGCCTTACGCTTGCTTGGTGATGCAACAGAACAAGAGCAACAGGTACTGGGCGAGATCCCATACAGCCGCAATGAAGTGGTTCTGCACACCGATACTCGCTTGTTACCAGACAGAAAACTGGCTTGGGCAAGCTGGAACTACATGTTGGATGGCGACAGTAAACGACCTGCCTGTGTCACGTACAACATGAACATTCTGCAAGGCATCGAAAGCCAAGACACCTTCTGTGTCACCTTGAATCAAAGCGAAGCTATCGACCCAGAAAAAATTATTCGCAGCTTTGTTTATCATCACCCGGTACTTAATTCGAACACGGTCGAAGCTCAGCACAAGCGTGAGCAAATCTGTGGCAAAAACCAGACGCACTTTGCTGGCGCTTATTGGTATAACGGCTTCCATGAAGACGGTGTCCACAGTGCACTCGATGTGACCAAACGCTTCGGTTTAGATTTGAGTACGAGTTCCGCGCTATGAACAGTCAAACCCTGACACCCGAGATGGGGATCGCATCCGAAAAGAGTGAAGAGCTCAGCGGTATCTATTGGGGTAACGTCAGACATCGCCGCTTTGGCGACATCACTCATGAGTTCAGCTATCAGCTGTATATGATGGGGTTAGATCTTGATGAGCTGCCCCAAACCACAGCGCGCAGTGCGCTGTTCGGAACTCGTTGGTACAACCCGATTCGCTTTGTCGAATCGGATTATCTCGCTGAAAAAAAAGAAAATGTCACCACGGATGAACCAAAATCACTTAAGCAACGTATAGCTTCCAAAGTGCAACAACTTGGTGGGGTTTGGTCTGATTCAAACCGTGTGACGATGCTGGCTCAGTGCCGCTGTTTAGGCATCTACTTCAGCCCAATCAACTGTTTCTTCTGTTACGACGCAACTGGAGATTGCAAGTACATGTTGGCTGAGGTGAGTAACACGCCGTGGCGCCAACGACATTACTATCTGATCGACATGCACCAAGAGTTAAAGGTAAAAAAAGAGTTTCACGTTTCGCCGTTCATGGATTTGAACATGACTTATTTTTGGAAAATTAAGCCACCAGCGAAACGCACGTTAGTCCACATCGAAAGCCGCCGAGACGACAAGCTTTTCGATGCGACACTGGCTCTGACGAAGCAGTCAGTAACTAAGACAAACATTAGACGAACGGTATTCAAGATTCCCGCAATGACGATAAAAGTCGTGATGGGAATTTATTATCAGGCTCTCAAATTATTCCTGAAAAAAGTACCGTTTGTGGCGCATCCAGACTCAACATCTTAAGCGCACATGAAAGAACTCAATTGAAGCTTGGGTTCGCTCCAATCAAGGAGCTGAACTCAGCTTAGTTGGCACAAAATATTAGAATGAGTTATCAGCGAGGTTTACATGGAACAGCTTGCCAAACAAAACAACAATATTGAACAACAAGCTAAAGCCGTTGCTGTTTCAAGCAACTGTAAATATCGAGCTTTAATTTTTAAGGTTTTAGAAAGCCTGCAATTCGCGACGCTTGAGATCATTGAGCGCGACCAGCATTCAGTATTTGGTGATCGAGAAGCAGACTTAAAAGGTCGAATCGTGATTCATGATGCTACCTTTTTTAGAGATGTGGTCATCAACGGCAGCATCGGGGCATCTGAAGCGTACATCGATGGCAAATGGACCAGTCCAAATCTCACGCGTGTGATTCAAATCATGGCTCGTAACCAAGCCCAATTGGATGAACTTGATGACAAGACACAGTGGATTTCTCGCATCAAAAACCTCTTGCTGCGTCGCAAGAATGCCAACACCGAACAAGGCTCCAAGCGCAACATTCTCGCCCACTACGATATTGGCAACGAGCTGTATGAGCGCTTCTTAGATAGCTCGATGCAGTACTCTTCCGCTATCTACAGCGAAGACGCAGAAACCTTGTCGAAGGCTCAACAAAACAAAATGAAAACCATCTGTGAGCGACTAGAGCTGTCTGAGAAAGATAGCGTGGTCGAGATAGGCACAGGCTGGGGCGGCTTAGCCATCTTTATGGCACAGCACTACGGTTGTCATGTCACCACAACCACTATTTCAGATGCCCAACATGCGCTTGCTGAACAGAGAGTAAAAGCGCTTGGTTTAACCGACAAAATCACCCTGCTCAAAGAGGATTATCGCAATCTCACTGGTGAGTATGACAAGTTGGTTTCGATCGAGATGATAGAGGCGGTCGGACATGAGTATCTACAAACCTTCTTTGAAAAATGTTCCTCGCTACTTAAGCCCTCAGGCAAGATGCTGATTCAAGCAATTACTATTGCTGACAGCCGTTACGACAAATACCGTAAAGGTGTCGACTTTATTCAGAAGTACATCTTCCCCGGCGGTTGCCTACCTTCTGTTTCAGTGATGACCCAACACCTTGCGACCAGCACCGACCTTGTGGTTCAAGAAATTGATGACATTGGCCTGCACTACGCTCGAACGCTGAATGATTGGAACATCGCCTTTGAAAATAGTTGGGAAGAGCTAGAGTCTCTCGGCTATTCAGAAGAGTTTAAACGCTTATGGACCTTCTACTTCTGCTACTGTGAAGGCGCATTCAAAGAGCGCGTGATCAGCACTCACCATGTAGTCGCAAGAAAACCTCGTTACTTTGGAGCAAAAGATGAAGCGGTTTTGGATTATTAATCTCGTACTGTTTCAAGCGACCTGGGTTTGCAGTGCTTTCTTTACCGCGCAAGCCCCGTTCGTCACACCACTGATTGTAGTGGTTCACTTCCTTCTATCACCGACTCGCAGTAGCGATTTGAAGATACTCATTTTATTACCATTGGGGCTATTGCTTGATAGCCTCTTACTCCACTTCGGCGTGTTTGCCGTCGACTCTGAAATTGCTAATCAATCGTGGTTCCCGGTGTGGCTTGTCTGCCTGTGGATCATGTTCTTAATCAGTTTTAACCACAGCCTAAATTGGCTTTTAAAATGCTCGAAAGTGATCTTGTTTGTCATAGGGTTCGTAGCAGGTACTAGTAGTTATTGGGGAGGCATCAAAGCAGGTGCTCTTCTTACTACTTGGCCAGATGCATCGGTAGTTGCTGCCCTTGCAATAAGTTGGGGGATTTTGTTGCCCTTACTGGTGGCCGCCTACTCCAACTTAATACAACCTAAAATGGCAATAACGAGGTGACTTATGGCTTATCCACGCAACCCGACACAAACGTTCAAACCTGAGTGCGGTATTGTTCGCCCTCATCAGCAAGCAAAAAACACACTTCTAAGCTTTATTACTCTCTCGTTAATTTTTGCTGCGCTGTTATTTTCCGGAAGCGTTAAAGCCTCTGCTGTCGACGATTTAAACAAACGTGGTCAGGGTGAAATGAGTTACCTGTTTTGGACTCTCTACTCCGCAGAATTCTACGCGACTCCAACCAACTCCGAACGAGCTTTGAAGCTTGAGTATTACCGTTCTATCGATAGCAAAGACCTCGTAGACGCGACCGAAGATCAGTGGAACAAGCTTGGCTACTCTAACAGCAACATTCAGCGTTGGTTAAAACCCTTGTACGCGATGTGGCCGAACGTGGAAGAAGGAAGCACACTCACGATTCGTGTCGCTGAAGATAACGTGAGTCGCTTTTATTTCGATGAACAACCGATCGGCACCATCCAAGACAAGCAATTCGGTGAAGCGTTTCTAGCGATTTGGTTGTCTGAAAACACCTCTGAACCCGGTCTTCGTAAACAACTTTTAGGTTTGAACAAATGAATCCAAAAACAACAATAACAAAATTTGCTCTGGCATTTTTTTCACTCACTTGGCTAGTGGGCTGTGGCTCTGCAAGTTTAGAAGACCATGTCGACACTACGCCAGAGCTCAAGCTTGAAACCTTTTTTAATGGCGAGCTAATGGCCTACGGCATGGTGCTCGACCGCTCTGGTAGCTTACTGCGCCGCTTTGATGCCAAACTGATCGCGACTTGGGACGGTGACAACGGAGAAATAAAAGAGTGGTTTTCTTTTGCTGATGGCGAGCGCTCAACTCGCGTTTGGAATCTGATCAAAACGGGCGAAAACACCTATTCTGGGACTGCCAACGATGTCGTTGGAACCGCTTATGGTGAAACCCAAGGTTCTGCGCTGTATTGGAAATATGATCTTGAAATTGAAGTAGACGGCAGCACCTATGAAGTGGTGCTCGATGATTGGATGTTCTTGATGGACGATAAACGCTTGTTCAACAAAACTGAGATGTCCAAGTTTGGCCTTAAAGTCGGAGAGGTCATCTTATACATAGAGAAGATTTAATTTAGCTGCGGTTTCTGATTTTTAGTTTTAAATCGATGACTACATCTACAGTACGTAACGAAACAGCCCACAACGAAAATTGTGGGCTGTTTTGTTTGATCCCTCGAATAGCATACCTGCATGCTCAAGCCATTGTGCTAAGATGCGCCACCAGCATACAAATGGACTAGACTGACACTAAGCAGTCCCCATTTGTTTCGCTAAGCGTAGATTCCCTACCATGAATAATTGAAAAGGCTTTAAAGCATGAGCAAGTTGACCTCAGCGGAGCGTAAAGCTCGCGACAATGAACGTTTCTCACAACGCGTAAACGACCGCAGAGAAAAAGGTGAAGACGTAGTTGCTTACGCACTGACCAACAAAAAAGCTGTAAAATTCCTGACTAAGTCAGAGAAAAAACGTTTCAACGAAACGAGAGCGACTCTGCAAGAAGAGAAGCGAGTGAAAGAACAAGAAGAGCTTAACCGAATCGAAGACGCGTTCACGATCAAACAGTTCGACGACGAATAATCACTTATGATTACTCAAAAGCGCTGGCTCTATGCCGGCGCTTTTACTTGTTAGTTCGTTGTTTTTTAACGCTGTTATTTCTTGCTAAACCCGTCGATTCTTAACGGCTTTCCCCCACTCTCTTAGCTCAGCCTTACCGCTCGACCGATCACCCAAGCTATTAACCTATCAACCTATTAACCTATCAACCTATCAACCTATCAACCTATCAACCTATCAACCAGGCTATCGATCAACTTTAGCCATAGATCTCAGAAAATCTTAGCCTAGCCCCTTACTATCTCGAATCAACTCTACAAATTGAAGACAGTATGATTTTAATTACCGGATCAAGCAGCGGTTTAGGCGCAGCTCTCGCGAAACAATATGCTAACGCCGACGCTCAGCGCGTAGCCATTACAGGTCGCAATGCACAACGTTTAGCAGAAGTGGCGCAAGGCCTACCTGCGAATACCATTAGCCAAGCGTGTGATCTCTGTGACCCGCACTCAGTGAGCGAGTTATTGGATGCGTTACCTGAAATGCCGAAGCTGGTGATCCACAGCGCTGGCAGTGGGTACTTCGGTAAGATAGAACAGCAAGATCCAACCATCATCAGCGACATGCTGAAGAACAATATTGAGTCTTCGATCTTTTTGATTCGCGAGCTTGTACAGCGCTACAAAGATCAATCGGTCACCATCGCTGTGGTGATGTCGACGGCGGCACAAGGTGCTAAAGCGGAAGAGTCCACCTACTGCGCGGCAAAATGGGCCGTGAAAGGCTTTATCGAATCGGTGAGGTTGGAGCTAAAAGGTCACCCGATGAAAATCGTGGCGGTTTACCCTGGAGGAATGGCGACCGAGTTTTGGAATACAAGCGGTAAAGGCATGGATACCTCGAGCTTTATGACCGCGCAAGAAGCCGCTCAGATGCTACAACAGGCGTTGACCAGCACAGAGCATGGATTCGTGTCAGATATCACGATAAACCGCGGCTAGCAGGTAAACAGCTCGCTTAATCGGTAAATAGAGCGACACATTACCAAAGAAATGATTAGAGTAATTATTTGTGAGGGTGAGCATGAAAGTGTGCGACAATGCTCGGCGTAAATTCATATTCAAGGTTTATTATGAAACTTCTAGTTCGTAACCTATCGCGCTCTACCTCTGAGCAAGACATCCGTGTGCTATTTTCTGAGTTTGGCTCAGTAAAAGAGTGCAGCCTAGTTTTAGACCAAGAAACTGGCGACTCAAAAGGCTTCGCTTTTGTTGAAATGCCAGAGCAAGAAGAAGCTAAAGCGGCACTAAACAAGCTGAACTTGTCAAAGCTTGGCAAAAACACGATTCGTGTAAAAGTAGCGAACTCTTAATCGATTCAATGCTTCATAAGCCGCATGGCTTAGCTTAACAGCAGCACAGATGATAAAGCCCGTAACGATATGACGTTTTCCAGCGCAATATCGTTACGGGCTTTTTGCTGCTCGCAATTCTCTTTTCACACGATTTGAATACGCCTACAGACCTTCATGTTCATCAATAGCACGTCTTGCTTCGGCCATTGAACATCCAGATTCCATCACCAGCTGAGCCACAGTCATTGAAGGTGTAGCGGCCAACAGAGATGCCAAACACACCACGGGTTTAGGCAGCACTTTGTCGATTGCAATTGCTATCCAACCGTCTTTTTCATGGGTTAACATCGTTTTAAATTCAACGAGTTGATACTCTTGAGCGACCAACAGCCAATTACGCGAACGACGAACTCGTTTCAACTGACATCCACATTCCGCAGCATTCACCATCACTTGGCTTTTATCACTCACACGATGTACAAAACTATTCAATGGGACGCTAAACATAACTCTCTGCTAATCAATCTATTCCTACCATTCAAGAGCTCTCTACCTATCTCTCAAAACTTTCTAACTGTCACTCAATTAAAACCGTACGTAGGATTACACAGACACAAAAAAACCGCCAGTGATGCACTAAGCAACCTCGCGGTTTTTGGATGTTAACGTGTGTGGTTTACGCTTTAGTTTCTACCACAATGTCCGTTTTTACCGAGTTCGCGATAAAGCAGTTTTTGTGCGCCAAGTGGTGCAGTTTGTCGAGCTGCTTGGCGGTGGGCTTTTTGGTACCTAAAAACACAATTTTAGGGCGCAGAGTCACCTTAGTGACCGATGAGCGGCCAGATTCATCTTCTTCCAGCACACCAATCGCATCATCGACATAGGAGTCGATCACGTACTTCTGCTTTGCGGCAATGCCCAAAAACGTCAGCATATGGCAGCTAGAAAGTGCCGCGATAAACGCTTCTTCTGGATCAACATTCGCTTCCACCGAAAACGGCAGTGGCACAACATGTGGAGAGGACGAAGCAGGCACAGTGACACCACCATCGAACTCCCACGTATGACCTCGACTGTATTGATTGTCGCTAAAGACTTCATCTTCTGCTTTTTTCCAGCGAATGATCGCTCCGTATTCAGACATAATTCCTTCCTTTTTTATGCTCAATAAATTAACGATCAGCTGGATGATTGACACCATCGTTGGTCACCACATCACCAATATCAAAAGGGTTTACCCCTTCCAAACAGCCGATGTTAAAACCGTATTCATTTGGGCTAGAACGGCGTTGATGATGGGTATAGATGCCGCAGTTTGAGCAGAAATAATGCTTTGCGGTGTTGGTATTGAATTGATAAAGCTTGAGATGCTCCGCACCTTTGAGGATCTTGATGCCGTCCAGTGCAACAGAGCCCATAATCGCTCCCCTGCGACGACAGATAGAGCAATCACAGCGGCGTGGTTTTTCTATCCCGTTAGGTAAACTGAGCTCTAGTTCAACCGCACCGCAATGGCAGGTTGCCTTGTGAAAAGGTTGGATAACCGTATCTCCGACGACTTTCATTTTTCTCTCCAATCACATCCTTATGTTGGTCGTATCATAACCAGTTCAATGTTCTCTGTCCGTACCCGGGTGTTGAGTTCGAGAGATCTGTCATGCGCTGCTTCTCGGCTAATCTAACTAGACTTTTCAACCAAATCGCCAAACCGCTCAAACAAGAAATCAAGAAACAACCGGATACGCTTGGGCTGATATTTCTTGCTGATGTACACCACATTCAAATCGGCACTCGATACCGACATCGCGGTGTTGAAGTTCTTCATGTAGCCATTAAGCAGCGTCACAAGGCGCTGGTTATTGATGTCGCCTTGCACATCCAGCACCGATTTAAGAGCAATGCCCTCGCCTTTTAATGCCCAGTAGCGAATCACTTCGCCATCGTCTGAAAATCGCTTTGGAACAACAGTAATCGACTTCTTCATATCATGATCTTGGAAGTGCCATGTCTTGAGCTCTTCATTGCTGCGCAGCATGGCTAAACAATCGTGATCAACCAAATCTTGTGGTGTTAACGGTGTTCCATGCTTGGCAAGATATTCAGGAGAAGCGCACAACACACGTCGGCTTGGCGATAAGCGTCTGGATATCAAACTGCTGTCGACCAGTTCACCATAACGGACCACGATATCCATGCCAGATTCAGCAATGTTCGAGAGGTTATCGTTCAAATACAGGTAAGGAATAACGTCCGGATACTGCTGACAAAACCCCGAAAGTATAGGAAGAATGTACTGCTTTCCGATGTCTTTCGGCGCGGCGATTTTTAGCGAGCCTTTGACTTCTTTTACACCATTTTGAATCAGGTTTTCGGCCTCACTGACGTTGTCTAAAATCTCCAAACACGCCTTGTGATACAGCTCCCCAGAGTCAGTCAAAGACACATGACGCGTACTTCGATTTAACAACTTCACACCATATCGTTCTTCAAGTGCCTGCAACCTTGCTGTCATCGTCGCAGGAGAAAGCCCTAACTCTCGCCCAGCCGCTGCTAGCCCGTGATGCTTAACAATACTGACGAACATCGCCATATCTGAAAACTTATCCATACGATTCTCGATTCCACCTCTTCGTCTTACTTCTCGATCTTAATGCTCGATTTGAATACTCAGTCACACTATTCAGATTAACCGAATAATGAATTTATATTTTAACCAATTATCAAATTTAGTCGAATAAATATAATGGCAAACATCAACAGAACAACGCAGGAATTCAGAGCATGACTAACGAATCGACTAAACAAGAGAAACACACTTTCGTCATCATTGGTGGCACATCAGGTATCGGCAAAGCACTAGCGATGCAACTAAGAAACGAGAGCAACACGGTACATATTGCCAGCCGACACACAGGCGTTGATATCACCGATGAAAAATCGATTTGTGAATACTTCGAATCGATTGGCGTGTTTGACCACTTAGTCGTAACGGCTGGCTCATCCGCTCCCGCAGGAAAAGTAACAGACGTAGCAACCGCAGACGCTAAGACAGCTTTTGACACTAAGTTTTGGGGCAGCTTAAACGTAGCCAAACATGCCGCACGCTACATGACGCCAAACGGCTCTATCACCTTCACAACTGGCATGTTGTCACGCAAAGTTGTTGCTGGTACTTACGTAAAAACCGCCATCAACGCCGCACTAGAAAGCGTAACCAAAATACTGGCGAAAGAGCTATCACCCATTCGAGTCAATGCCGTTAGCCCGGGTTTAACCATGACGGAAGCCTACAAAAACATGGACGATTCCGCTCGTACAAGCATGTACGACAACGCCAAAAACAACCTACCCGCAGGCAAGGTTGGCGAGCCTTCAGAGATAGCCATGGGTTACCTGTTCGCAATTAATAACCCATACGTCACAGGGTCAATCATCGACATCGATGGCGGCGCTCTACTCGGCTAACACTCCGCAAAGAAGCAAAGACATAAAGAACAATCGTTAGGGCGTGTATCTCACGTCCTAACAAACAAGAATTTACATAGGTAGATCATCATGAAACAAGAAACCGTCAACCAAGAAACTATCCATAAAGAAACTACCCATAAAGAAAAGATTCCATTCCAAGTTTGGATACTGACACTCGCTGCATTTGCAATCGGCACGGCTGAGTTTGTTATCGCAGGCATTCTTCCACAGATCGCCACATCACTTTCAATCACAGAAGGTCAAGCTGGCTACCTTATCAGTGCTTACGCGTTGGCTATCGTTATCGGCGGCCCGATCTTAACAATCTACCTTGCGCGCTTTAATAAGAAGATAGTGCTGATTGGCTTAATGGCACTGTTCATTATTGGCAACGTGTTATCCGCCTTAGCGCCAAGCTATCCACTTCTACTGGCAAGCCGTGTGATCGCAGGCTTAGTGCAAGGCCCTTTCTATGGCATCGGTGCGGTTGTCGCAACCAACTTAGTGTCTGAAAAAATGGCAGGTCGTGCCGTTGGCCAAATGTTCGCAGGCCTAACAGTCGCTAACGTTCTTGGCGTTCCAGCGGGAACTTGGGTTAGCTTGCAATTCGGCTGGCACACCACTTTCTTTACCGTGGCTGCACTTGGCACGATTGCGATGATTTCTATTCTAACGTCAATCAAATCGACTGGTCACAGTGAAGCAAAAGACATCAAAACTCAGCTGTTAGCGTTCAAAAACCCAATGCTGCTGATCAGCTTGGCAATCACCGCTTTTGCTTGGTCTGGCTTCATGACGCTTTACGGATACCTTGCGCCAATCGCTATGCACATCACCGGCTACGGTCAAGAGTCTGTTACTTGGATCTTAGTGATTGTGGGTGTCGGCTTAATCATCGGTAACACCTTGGGCGGACGCTCTTCAGATAAAAACCTAGGCAAAGCTTCAATGTTTTGGGCCGTTGCAATGATCGTGTCATTGGTTGTAGTTGGCCTTGTGGTAGACAACAAAATCCTATTCGTTGCAGCGGTATTTGTCTTTGGTATTGCATCATTTGCGAACGTTCCAGCAATGCAACTTCGAGTGATGAACAACGGTGGCGAAGGCCAAGAGCTAGCAGCAACCGCGAATATCTCAGCGTTTAATTTAGCCAATGCCTTTGGTGGATTCCTTGGCGGCATGGTACTCGACAGCCAACTAGGCGCAGGCATGATTCCATTCGCAGCCGTTGTTGTCCCTGTTATTGGTTTGCTGCTTATTGCGAAAGCCAACCGAGCGGGGAGGCCACAAAGCAACTCTATTTTCAGCCCAGCAGAAAGCAAATAAGCCCCAATAAAAAACGAAAGATCACAGCATTAAAACAAGGTAGAAACCATGAACAAATTATTCGAAGCATCAGAACTGAAAGGCCTAGCACTACAAAACCGCGTGGTTATGGCACCCATGACACGCGCTCGTACTAGCCAACCTGGAAACGTGCCAAACGACATGATGGCAACCTATTACCAACAACGCGCAAGTGCAGGGCTGATCATCACGGAAGCAACGCAGATCTCTGATGACTCTCAAGGTTACTCATTCACACCCGGCGTTTATACCGATGCACAAATCGAAGGTTGGAAGTCAGTAACAACAGCAGCAAAAGCACAAGGTGCCGCGATATTCTGCCAGCTATGGCATGTAGGCCGAGTATCACACCCTACCTTTCAAAAAGGCGAGTTACCGATTGCACCTTCTGCATTAGCTCCAATAGAAACGCAAGTTTGGATCTCTGATGAGAATGGTAACGGCAACATGGTGGATTGCATCCAACCAAGAGAGATGACCCAAGCAGACATCGATCGTGTTGTTCAAGATTTTGCTAACTCAGCGAAAAAAGCAGTCGAGGCAGGGTTCAACGGAGTGGAAATACACGGTGGCAATGGCTACCTGATTGATCAGTTCCTAAGAACCAACTCAAACAAACGCACCGACAACTACGGCGGTAGCCGCGAGAACCGACTTCGCTTCCTAATCGAAGTGGTTGATGCTGTGATTGAAGAGATAGGTGCCGATAAAGTAGGCGTACGCTTGGCTCCGTTCATCACCTTCAAAGACATGAACTGCCCAGACATCGTGCCAACGATTTTAGAAGCTTCAAAAGCGCTACAAGCTCGTAATATCGCTTATCTACACCTATCAGAAGCCGATTGGGATGACGCGCCGGTCATACCTGAAAGCTTCCGTATAGAACTAAGAGCCTTGTTCTCCAACACCATTATCGTCGCTGGCAGTTACACACCAGAGCGCGCCGAAGAAGTGTTAAGCAAAGGCTACGCCGATCTCGTCGCATTCGGTCGCCCATTCGTTGCCAACCCCGATCTGGTATCACGCCTGCAAAACGGCAGTGAGTTAGCACAACTCGATGGCGCGACTCTATTCGGCGGCAATGAAAAAGGCTATATCGATTATCCGGCGCTGCGGAGTCTCAACACTACATCGTAGAAGAATGCTTAGAGAGTAATATTCACTGAAAGCGAACCCTTGAAAACTATGATAGACTAATTCTGCCAAATTAAAGTAAATCTAGCTCTTGCAGCTAGACCAAAAGCCACGTCATGTGGCTTTTTTATTATGAATTAAATATTTCCTGAGTTAATTGAGTCAACTTCTCACATTTCACATAAGCTTCTAATAATCGAACTGGGTCCTGATAGTGACAGTGAATCGTCGCATATCGAGGAATACATTCATCTACAGAACGAACATCAACGCCTCTTTTTGCTACATGTGCAGACTTTAGTTTTTGCGTGCTACCTGGAAATATGAAGTGATTAGATACAGGAGTATCTTTTCCTTCAAGCTCATGAATTGCCTGCTGGTAGAAAAACTGTTTAACTAAATCTGACCAGCCCGGAGCAGTCGATGGTGAAGTCGCGCTGTAGTATTTTGCATCGACGACTGCAAATTTGTTCTCTTGTTCATGCTTCAGAACGGTATCTGTCCTCTGACCTTTTTGAGCTACGGTAATAAAATCACCTTCATTCGTCTGGTAGATAGGAACAGGTAACTTGCTATTTACTGGATATTTACCAATCAAACACTGGTCGAGCATCGACTCCCATAGGTTGTGAAATTTACGCACACCAATTAATACACAATTAACCTCATTGCCCTTTTTTACTCTAAGATATTTGATTAGAGATTTTATCAAAAACATATCTCTTTCAGAATAACTAAGCTGCAATTGCTGTTCAAGATATAAGAGTTTGGCTTCAGTACTCCCAATGGAACTAACAAGAGACTCCACTTTCAGGTCGGAATAAGAAAAAGTACCAAACCATAAAGAACCATAATCTGATAATAATTCTTTAACAACCTCTGCATGTATCTTCGCTGTTTCACAGTATGTAAGGTACTTAGCACGAGATGAATGCAATTCCAAATAAACAGGTCCACTATTAGCCGGATATGATGAACTACGTGCAATAGTACGCGACCAATTAACTTTCCCAGAATTAACTGTATTCTCTTTCACTCGACGTACATATAGGCCATTCGCACGATAGTCATCAATGAGCGAGATCGCTAACAATAAGGCACGACCACCAATCACTTCAGTACCGTTCTCTTGAGCATAAATTCCACTATCTTTATCTTGATAATATTTTAGTAGAGCTTGGATCAGATAATAGCCAGCAATGCCACCATCTTCTATTGATGCAAGATGGTTACGTGGTAAAAAAACAGCTACACCATCGCTGTAAGGCACTACTCCGCAAAAATGTATCCTCCTCATATCAGGGGCAATAAGCCCCTGATTTTGTAACTCATCCAACACGCTTCGAGGAATCGATGGGTCTTCAAGGAAACTACGATCAGATAAGTACAATATATTATTCAACTGCATTTTCTGGTGCCTCAGCCACCTCAATTTTTCGACCTTCTTTTTCAATTTTTTCTTCAATTAACGAATTAAATACAGCCATATTTTTGTTGAATTCGCTTGATAATTTACCGAAGGTTTTATATTTAGAAGAGAAAATTTTTGTATGTCCTAAATGACGAAGTACGTCATCCCAAAGATAAACAAACACCTTGCTGCTAAGGGTCTGTTTTGCTGCTTCTGCTGTTTCAATTTCATCTTTTTTCACAAAGAAGGGCCCAAGTAAGCGGTCCTCTGCAACGTTGGCCTCAATCAATACATCATTAATGATTGTGGCAAGCTTCGGCCAAGAAATCTTAAATACACCACTTTGAGTTGGTAAGTGAAAGTCGTGATTTGGGACATCAACGTGAGAAAAGTCAATATCAATAAACTTGAAGCGCCAACGGCGTTTGAATGCGGTATCTAAAGGCATTACCGCCTGGTCACTGCTGTTCATAGTGGCGAGTAAGGAAAGGTTTGCCGGTATTTCCAGCTGATTAATGTTTGCTACTCCGGCATTACCAAGAGATTGGTTGATGTAGGCCAACATGTCAGGATCTGACGCATCAATCTTGTAAGTACTCTCACCGTCATCTTTTCTGTCTAATAATTGGAATAGTTCTCCAAAAACTGCGGCGGCTGGTGCGCGGTTCAACTCTTCAATCACTAGACAAACATGTTTGTGCGGGTGCAATTTTGCTTTGATTAATGCCTTAGTAAACGGGCCAGGGCGGAATTGGTAAGCAACATAAGGTTTGCTGTTTTCATCTGTTGCCATGTTAGGTTTAAGTGCACCAACAAAATCACTGTATTGAGTGTCAGGATGGAAAACTGTCACGATTTTATCGGCATCGACACACTGTATATTATGAATGTGATGGCTCTTACCTGTTCCCGGTGCACCATAAAAGATTGTATTGGTCGCGCCTGTAAACGCAGGAGCTTTAGAATCGATGCGAAGAGATGACTTGAAGATAAACGCCTCATCATCTTTCTGGATGGACATGTTGCTCCACAACTTAGAAATAAGCTCAGATACCTCACCTATTTGCTTATCAGAATCAAGTAAGCCTTTTTTAACATATACATACTGGTGTGAGGGGGAATGATAGTGAATCGGCTCTTCAACATATCCTGCGTTACCCGATATAGAAGTAGGCCTGAACAAGAATGCTTTATCTATTGAGCCCCAATCAGCAAACCCTGACGAAGATGGGTTTAATTCAGCATCCAATTTACCTTGCCACCCCAGCGTAGACAAAATCATAAAGAGCAGATCATTCCCGCTTGTTGACTTAAATAAATATGGAATAGCTGCAGAGTAGTTGTCTACAAGGGCTTGGTAAGCTGATGGAGATTTTGAAAATGCATAGAGCAAGTCACCAAGCACACCAGAGCTGGCATCAGGGACAGGTAAGGCTTTCAGCAAGATTGAATTCATAAAACTGTCTGGCGTGCGATATTTTTTCCCTTTCGCTTTGTCATCATTAATAATGTCTTTTCCACCTAGTCGGTTATCTTTTGAACGGAATACGCTCAAAAAATTGTCTCGACTATATGTGTCTAATGAAGCTAATACAGGATTTGACGGTGACGTGTTATTGATCAAGTTGTGAAAATTAACAGCTGTCTTTACCGAACTCTTCACTTGGTCAAATACAGTCATGTAATTACTAAGCAAAGAGACTAAAGGCTGAAGCTTTAGTGCATACAAGAAATAGTGGCTAGGAATATAGCAGTGATTTTTTGTGATATTAATTCGAGCTGAGTGATCGAATATCTCAAGATCCAAATCTAGCTGACTAAAAGCACGCTTGGCTTCTTCTGTAAATAAAAACTCATCAAATTGCCAGCTTGACTCCGGCTCACTCTTATACCATTCACCAACAGTATTTATCTTTGAAAGCATTACTTTCTTATCCCTAAATTCAATTGCAGCTACCCGTAAGCAGCTGCATAGAGGTTAATCGTGCTTAATCCAAAGGCTGCGAGAAACCTCTTGGCGTAGGTTTTCTATCAGCTTCTTGTTGGAATCTGAAAACTGGCCGTTCTCGAACTCACCCATAAAAAACAGGCATTCAGCTAACGGCCTTGATTGCTCTTCCGGCAAATTACGCATAAGGGGATGTTCATTATTAAGCGTGATGTAATGATCATCTTCATACCCAGGTTCCCATAGCGAGCCATCACTTGTTTTAGCCAGACGAACATCAATATCTTCGATCAGAGGAGCGACTATTCTATAGTTACTTAAATGCTCACCACGGCCAGAGCAATGAATGCGAAACTCTAATAAGGCATTGAAAATAATAGCAAGCGCATCGCTAAAACCAGAGCGGTAGATGTTATAGCGGTCAGCAATAATATTACCGAACATATCCGTGTTATCCGTTCCGACACCATCACAATCAGTAATCAAAGCGTATTGCGCTTTTACCGACTCAGGCATAAAAATACGTGCGTATTTTTTACCTTGGTGCTGCAGTGCTTCGGCGACTTTTTCAATCGAAAATGAAAATGACTCAAGTCCTAGAATGTCTGCGACCTCGTAAGCCATACGCGTAATTTCAGAGCGTTCAGGCAACTGTTCATTGAGCCAATCTAACAAAGCGAAATGCTTTTTCTTTAAGTCACCTTTGGGAAGGTCAGTTACAGCAACCTCAAAGGTGCTTTCAAACAGCTCTCGATGACTAAATGCGACCGCACTTGCCGCTAGCTGGTAAACGTAATCAGTAACGATGCGATCAGATTCATTAAATATCTTGTTAAATAAATCAATCGGCAACGGAATTCGGTTCTGCCAAAAAATCAGGCCATCTACTCGATACTTTGAGTTCTTATCATTCAAATAGCGTTTAAAGTCGGATAGGTCATATTGGTAACTCATTCCTCTTCCTCCACATCTGGAAGTTCGAGACTTAAGTGGCGTAGTGTGTTACTTACTCCTTGACGAAATCCATTCAACGTGTGCTTATTAGTATCAGAAAACTCACCGTGCTCAGCATTTGATAAACTCCACAGCAGCATATCGAGAGCTTTCATGGCCTCGACATTGTCCTTGCAGACGTTATACATTTTATGGAAGTAAGGGTGTGACTTACCAAGGCTGACGCATGTATTACCGTCTTCATCACATGAAGGCTCCCATAAGCAATCACCTAGTAATGACTCCTCCTCATGTACGCGCACAGTTTTGTCGTCATAAACACGAATGCCTTCAATCACGGTCGGCTTCATCTGCTTTTTGTTACGAATTGTTACCGTGTCACCATCAACTTTAATCTCAGAGTTTTTGGTAGGCTTGCTATGTTTACCAATCGCTTTATCTGCAGGGCCATGCGCACGCTTAGTATTTGCAGAAGTTAAGCGTTCTTGCCCTTGAGTCAACTCTTGACGCCAAGGTGAAATGAGGCTCTTTAACTCATTTCTGATTTCGGCAGGAATAATCACACGGCTCTTGCGAAAATCGATACTGAACACATCATCCAATTCGTGGCCAAAATTCAGCTCAACTCGAAGTCGTGTGATCTTACTTTCCTTTTTATACATACGATGTGGCCAGCCATCGTGCCAAATAAGGCGGCCTTCTCGATAGATGTAAAGCCCCTGATTATCTAGACCATAACGTACGTAATCTTGTTCAACTGAATCAAGTTCGTTTAGAGAGGGGATAACACCACCTTTAACAGTAAAGTGAAGCCTCGTATTATCAACGTCAATTTCTACGGGTCTCTCTTTCAGTATTCGAGGTCGCACACCATCCTTAGTTACAAATTTCGAACATAAAGGATCCCAACCTTTTAAATTAACGGCTGGATTGTCTCCAACTTTCATCGAAATCGTGACTTCACCAGACTCTAAGAACTTAAAGAATACTGCGCTTAACTCTAAAGAAAGCTCTTCACCAAGCGACTGAATTTGCGCTAGCTTTTGCTTATCACTGCCGGCTTTTATTAAACGATCAATATTTTCCCAAATGATCATGGTACCGCTAGTTGCAGAGAAATCGTTGAGTGCATCAAAGTAATCGTAATACTCATCTTCATCTGGAGTTTCAAGCTCCCAGCGGTCTGACTTAATGATGTTATCAATGTCCCATGCTCGTCCAACATTGCCGCCATTTTGGTGAGATAACACGACCAAGCGACGACAGAATGCAGTAGAAGCTGTCTTAAGCCCCATACCGAATTTACCCAATGATTTAGGGTTATCCCGGCGTGGAGAGCCATAACGCATAGCATTGCGAAGCTGCTCTTCTGACATGCCATCACCATTATCAGTTATGATGACCCTAAACTCTCCAAACATATATTGGAGCTCAACCTCTATGTGAGTGGCATTCGCGGCAATAGAGTTATCAATGATGTCGGCAAATGCAGCCTCTTTGCTATAACCGGTATCACGTAAACTCTCGACTAGTCGAGCCGCTGAGGGACGAAAGTCATCTTCTTCTGGTAGTTCTATTGTTTTATTCATGAGCCTAACGTTTCCAAATATTCAAGCATGATCTGCTTGTCTGTTTCTTTATCATCAGTGACCGATACGACACGGTCACTTAGCTGCTGCTTCAAGCGAATGCGTTCATCAATTTTTTCTTCAATCGTATCTGCGTAATACATGTAGTAGACATTTACTACGGATTTCTGTCCGTTACGCCAAGCCCTTGCTGTCGCCTGCTCTTCAAGGGCTGGATTCCATTGACGGCAGTAATGAATCACATTAGTAGCCGCTGTAATATTCAACCCCATCCCCGCTGTTCTTGGATGAAGCAATAAGACGTTGAAACCTTCCGATGCAGAGAAAGTATCAATCAAGGCTTGGCGTTCATCGTTAGGCGTTCGCCCATCGATAACTCCAGCCAATATGCCATACCTTTCATTTATTGCGCTTTGTATTAAATCAATCGCTTTTTGGAAAGTGGCAAAAATAATCACCTTCTCTTCGGCCTGTGCAATTTTATCCATTTGCATCATAAGCAGCTCAAACTTTGCGCTGCTCTTGATAAGAGAGTTAACATCGTGAGGAATGGTAGATTCAACCAGTGCAGGGTGAGCGGTAAACTGTTGAAGCTTATTTATTAATGGGAGGATGCCACCGCCACCATTTTGGCGATCATGCTGCATTTCATCTATCAATGCTTCGTATCTGTTTTTTTCACTTTCACCTAAAGAGACCGCCGTATGTATGTCGAGCTTTTCTGGTAATTGACCCAGTACATCCTTTTTCATTCTTCGCAACGTAATTTGGCGCAAACTGCTCTCAAGCTCTTCCAAGTTTTTATCCAATGTTTCAGACAGATCGGAGTGCACATAGCGACTTTTAAAGCTCTCTTGCCCACCTAAAAAGCCTTCAAATACGAGGTCCGTTAAGGCCCATGCATCCATTAAGCTGTTTTCTACTGGGGTTCCAGACATTGCAACAGTGACACCAACATCTAAACGGCGAGCAGAGAGGGAGCGAGTAGATTTAGGATTTTTTAACATACTCGCCTCATCGAACAGAGCGAGATCAAAGTAAACATCTTCAAACATCGTAATATCTGAAGACATTGTCGTATAGGGGGTGATCACAACGCTATGGTCATCGAAAGCAGAAGCAACACCACGACGATTTTTTCCATAATGAAGATAAGGCGTAATGCTTGGTGCAAAAAAGTTAAATTCACGAACCCAGTTATCAAGCAAAGGGTTGGGAACAACGATCAATACTTTACTATTTGGATTCTTTTCCAAAACATCACAACATAGCGCGATCACTTGGGCAGTTTTTCCTAAACCCATATCATCGGCAAGTATTGTCCCAACCCCATTTTCTGCACAAAAACTCAGCCAGTTAACCCCTTCTTGCTGATAGGGGTACAGTGACTTTACAAAGAGCTTGTCATGGTGAGCTTGCTTTTGCTGGTTGCTTCTTAGCACTTCAATTAGATGAGAAGGGAACTCATCCATAAACCCTTCTAGATGCAAAGTGCGTAGAAGTTTCATTAGTTTGGGGAGGGTAAGTTCTCCAAAAGCAGTAGTTAATAGCTCACTAAGATGAGAGCTAACAAAATGCAATCTCTTACCGCCAGATATAAAGTAGCCATACTTAGTTAAAGAGTATGTTTGCTCTGTGTTTAATGGCTGCCCCCGAAAGAAGAGCAAAAAATGAGGGGCTGGTTCCGCTTTAAATTCGAAATGGATTCGAGTAGGACGCTTTGACATAATCAGCTCAACTTCATCATTATCTAGATGAGCTGAAATTCGCCCTAGACTAAACAGCTGCTCTGCCTCTAGTAAAACTCCATCTTGTTCAACCATCCCATCGTTAATTCTGTAAGCCATTCTCACCACCTTTTTACCAGGATAAAAACCGGATAAATACTTGCAATTATCTATGTTCAAATATACAGTGCTAACCATTACCGGGGTAAAAACCGGATATCAATAGAGAAATATGGTGCACAAATTGAATACATCCCATTATATCAAAGAGTTAAGAAAGAAACTTGGCTTAGGGCAGCGAGAGCTAGCAAATTTGATAGGATTAGGAAAAGACGGCGAGAGAACTATTCGTGGCTGGGAAGTAGGAGAACATAAACCTTCCCCTCTTAAATGGGCAAAGATTGTCGATTTAGAAGACGAGATGAAAAAGTTTTACGACAATGCTCCACTAAAGCAAGGCAAACTAGAAGATGCCAGCTTTCGTTTTATTGATCTTTTTGCTGGTATTGGGGGTATTCGCTACCCTTTCCAGCAATTAGGTGGCCACTGTGTTTTCACCTCTGAGTGGGATAAATTCGCCCAAAAAACGTATTTGGCAAACTATGGCGATATGCCAAATGGCGATATCGTGCAAATTAAAGCTAAAGATATCCCAGATCATGAAATTCTTTTGGGTGGATTTCCGTGCCAAGCTTTTTCTCAAGCGGGATTAAAACAAGGCTTTAGTGACACCAGAGGAACGATGTTCTTTGAGGTTCAGCGCATTTTAGCGACAAAACGACCTAAAGCCTTCCTACTTGAAAATGTAAAGCAGCTTAGAGGACATGATAAAGGTCGTACTCTAAAAACAATCATGGATATCTTACAAGGAAAACATGATCAGCAGATCCCTGAAGATGTACCGATGAGTGAAGAAGCCCGCCGTGCTCTGCAAGATAAGCTGAATTACTGGGTTGATGTCCGTGTTTTACGAGCTGGGGACTTTGGCGCACCTCAAAACCGAGAGCGAGTATTCATTATTGGTTTTGATAAGGACCAGTTCCCAGGCGTAAATTTCGATGACACATTCAATTGGCCTGAACCACCAAAAACACCGACACGTGTTGGAGATATCCTACAAACACAAGAAGAATTGGCTGCAGACCATAAAGAGTATGGTAAAGACCGTTTTACTATCTCAGATAAGCTGTGGGAAGGACACCAAAAACGTAAATCGGAGCATAAGACTAAGGGCAATGGCTTTGGTTATTCACTTTTCAATGCCGAGAGTGAGTACACAAATACCATTAGTGCTCGATACTATAAAGATGGTTCAGAGATACTCATTGACCAAGTCCATCTCAATAGAAACCCACGTAAGCTAACACCCCGTGAGTGCGCTAGGTTACAAGGTTTTCCTGAAAGCTTTAAGGTTGATGCTGTTTCTCAAAACCAAGTCTATCAGCAGTTTGGTAACTCAGTTTGTATGAATGTAATCCATGCCGTAGCTGGACAGATGGTCAACACGCTCACGACCGCAAACCAATTAGCGGGCGAGCAATGCCAAGCTAGCTAAAGGTCTTAAAGGTAAGCCCCACTATTGGGGCTTATCTACAATAAAAACTACTGGATTAACTCTATCCAAAAATCTCCCGATGGATCCTTACCCAATGCTAACGTGCTTCCTTCTTTAGCTAAATCCATGACTGCATTTGTTTGAAAGTAAAGTCGGTACTCAGAGCGTGTAGGATGATTTACACGTGCGTCATACCAAGTAACACTGCTTGTCACGTACCCATTTTGACCTCGAATAGAAAAACGAGCATCAAAAGACTGTTTGACGGAACCTAGAATACTTTTTAGTTGGGTTACGCCGTTTAATTCATGCTGATTAGAGCGATTTGGCTCCGCTTCTACAGCTGATAGTGTCTTAATACATGCAGGGTTCAGGCTAAGGGCTTTTATCATTAGAATCATTCCTTTTATCGTTATCCTTCATATAGATGGGGCTATTAAAGCAAATATCAAGAGTCACCTCCTCATACTTCACTTACGTTCTTTCTATAGCCTAAAGCTTCTGGGAGAAAAGTTAAAAACACTTAAATGTTCTCAGCACTAAGTAAGCATCTTTCAAAAAAGTGAACTGAGGTACTTTCCTGCATTTTTCATCTTCTTCGCATTTACAGTAAGGGAGGATAAAATGACTGTGACTGTCGTCATCATAAAAATAGAAAAGAACCTGCGTGGACATTTCCTTCAGTCAAAAGAAAGGCTCGCGTGACTAGTGCGAGCCTAATGCAGTTTAGGGGGTAAACCACAATCTGATATTAATTTGGGCTAATTATTTAACTTATGAGCCATTATGCACTTGCGCGCATTGATATTCCATTTTTAAATGATTCACTGCAATTAATCAATCGATAAAAGTTAGCGTTTGGTCAATTTAAACCACACAAAGAACAGTGAATTAGTGAACTGTGTCTACTAATCCACCAAAAAGCCCCTACATATCAGGCTTATAGACTTTTCATTTGCCAATAGCCTTCGCCATTGGTTGCAAACTGACTATGTAAATAATCGAGCGTGTCAGCAACCGTCCCTGCAATGCCTTGTGGTGGGTTAAATAGCAGCAAGCCACTGCCAATAAGGCGGTCATCTCCTTTCGGATCGCGCAATCGTAATTCCGACTTTATCGGACTTGGCAACAAGCCATCTTTTACCGCTGTCACACAGTGGTCCAATATTAGAGAGCTTCGATCATCTGTGTATAACGGATACCAAATTAACGCAGAGACTCTCTCCGACTGCTGATAGACCTTAACCAAAGCATCGATCACCGCGAGATATTCGGAATCCGTTTCGTAAGGTGGATCGATCACAATCAGGTGATGGCTGTCATGTTTCGCAACATCGTCAGGCAGAGCTTTAAGTCCATCACCCGCAGTAATGGTCAGCTTGCTAGAGACATCCAGGTCACGTTGCAACTTCTCAATGTTGGTTTGCAGTAAATCGGCTTCATCTTGCTGAATGTCTGAAAAATAGAAGCTATCTTGGCTGCGACCTTGTTGATAGGTAATCGCCGCCGAGCCGGGATACAGCGTGATAAGTTGATTCGGATTGTAGTATTCCAGTACCGACATAAAAGAAGCGAATGCCGGAGGAAGATAAGCCTTATTGCGCCACAAGTACCCGACCCCCTCAGCAAACTCACCAGCATGATTACTGGGTGCAGTAGTGAGGTCATAACACCCTGTACCAGAGTGCGTGTCGATAACATTGAGGCGTGAATGTTGCTGCATTAATGACTGAACAAGTGCACTCAATACTGGATGCTTTAGCGCATCACCATGGTCGCCTACATGACATTGATGTCGATATTCCATTCCCTTGCCTCATTTCTACGAACGTCATCTAAACATACTTCATATCATGAGGGCTTGCCTGCTCAATCCATCGTTTTTTGAAATAGGCTCTCTTTTCTGTAACTGTTTGACTCTTATAAAAAATAAAGCCCCTCGTTTTGTTATAAACGAAGGGCTTATTGACGTTACTGACTAAGTCGTACTGTTAACCAATAGATAACCTAACGGTACTCGCCCTCAACTTCTACTGGCGCTTTCACTTGGTAGTGACAAGGCTGTAGACCAAGTAGCTTAGGCAGTGTGATACCGACAGACACTGAAGACCACGTACCGCTGACAATACCGACAACCAATGCAATTGCGAAACCTTGCAGTGCCGCGCCACCAAGCAGCCAAAGCGCTGATACGGTGATTAGCGTTGTACCTGAAGTCACCATGGTGCGTGAGAAGGTCGCTTTAACCGATTCGTTAAGCAGGTTATCAGTATCACCGTTTGGATTGCCGCGCAGCATTTCACGAACACGGTCGGCAATGATGATCGAGTCATTCAATGAGTAACCCAAAATCGCTAACACCGCCGCCAATACGGTCAGGTTGAACTCAAACTGAGTAAAAGCGAACAGACCCAAGATAAGCGTCACGTCATAGATGATCGCGGCAAGCGCGCCGAGAGCTAAACGCCATTCAAAACGTACACTCAGGTACAGCATGATCATTAGGAAACACACCAATACCGCTAAGCCACCTTGGTCAACCATGTCTTGACCAACTTGAGGGCCAACCACGCTGCTGTTAAGCACTTTTACTTGGTCGCTAACAGAAGACAAAGCATCCACTAAGTTTGGCTGTCGAGCGTCTGTCAGTTGGCTATAACGGATTGTCCAGCGATCCTGTTCTGCCATACCAACCACTTGCACGTCTTGTTGGAAAGCTGTATCAAGTTTTGTTTTTAACGCATCTTTGGTGACTTGATCAGAGAGCTGAACCTCGGCAACCACACCACCTGTGAAGTCCAAGCCCCAGTTAAAACCTTTCACCGCCACCAGCATCACAGAGCTCATGAACAGCACAATAGATATCGCAGACATCACCTTACGAAGGCGAGTCATATTCTTATCCGAAATATAGCTATTTGAAAAATAGCGGTCTGAAATAGTCATTTTTGAAGTACTCATGCTTAAATCCTTACATCGTGGCGCTGGTCACGCCCCCAAACCAAATTGATGATCGCTCGTGAAGCAAAAATGCCCGTGAACATACTGGTTAGAAGACCTAAGCCCAGTGTCAGAGCGAAGCCCTGAATCGGCCCATTACCGATTGTGTATAGAGCCACAGCAACGATCATGGTGGTGACGTTAGCATCGAAAATTGACGAGAATGCGCTATCGAAACCACGATCGATAGAGCTAGCAAAGCTGCGCCCTTCTTTCATCTTGTCTCGAATACGCTCGAAGATAAGCACGTTAGTGTCCACCGCCATACCGACGGTCAGTACCAAGCCCGCAATACCCGGCAGAGTTAACACCGCCCCCGGTAGCAAGGCAATCAAACCAAACAACGTGGTCATGTTAACCACCAATGCACAGTTCGCGACCCAACCAAGGCGGCGGTACCATAGCGCCATAAACGTGAGAGTAAGACCAAGGCCAAGCGCTAAAGCAGCAAAACCATTCGTTACGTTTTCAGCACCCAGAGATGGGCCAATGGTACGCTCTTCAATGATGGTAACAGGCGCTGTTAATGAACCTGCACGTAGCAGTAGAGCAAGCTCTTGTGCTTCTGCCATGCTGCCTGCACCAGTGATTCTGAAGCGGCTACCCAATTGAGATTGGATGTTCGCCACACTGATCACTTCACTGGTTTTTTCGCTATTACCGGCTCTGTCACGGCTGTATTCGCTGTAAACGGTCGCCATTGGCTTACCGATGTTATGGCGAGAAAACTCAGACATTTTCTTACCACCAGAAGAATCCAGCGTGATGTTTACTTCTGCACTGCCCATCTCACCAATGCCACTGCGTGCATCGATAATGTGTTCACCGCTCAGCACCGCTTTGCGAGCAACCACGACACGATTACCATCTGAATCTTTCAGAGTTTGAGTATTGCGCGTTGCGTTGTCGTACACAGAGTAGAACGCAAGCGAAGCAGTAGCACCAATCACATCTTTCGCGGCTGCAGGGTCTTGTACACCCGGTAATTCGATACGGATACGGCTTTCACCTTGGCGTTGAATCGATGCCTCAGTGATGCCTAGCTCTTCAATACGGCTGCGCATGATCTGCAGGTTTTGTTGAACCGTTAGGTTGCGTAGCGTTCTTTGTTCTTCTTCAGACTGAGTTAACGTTAGCGATTTATCTGAACGGTCACGTTGCCATTGTGGGAACTCTTCACGAATCAGCTTTTGTGCTTTATCAAAATCGGCATCAGTACGGAAGTTAAACTCAACTTGGTTGTTCACCACTTTACCGCGTGCATAACGCACTTGGCTGTTGATTTCATCGACCACAGATTGCGCTTGTGCGTGGTAAACCGGTTCCATGTCCACTTCTAGCAAGAACTGCACACCACCACGTAAATCAAGGCCTAACTGAATCGGTGCGAAGCCCATGTCAGTCAGCCATTTAGGAGCTGCTGGCTCCATCGCTAGCGCAACCGTCGCGTTGTCCAATAGGCGCTCATTCAGCACCTCTTTGGCTTTCGCTTGTTGCTCTGCATCTTCCAAGATCACAACCAAACGGTTGTCTTTTTGAAATGCCGATTTGGCTTGGATGCCTTCGCTCGCAAGGTATTGGGTAATTTGACTCGCATCGATGGCCTGTTCAGAACGGTTGTTAATTTGAACCGATGCATCTTCGCCATACCAAGAAGGTAAAGCACTCAGAACCATGATGATGATAGTGGCGATAAGCACCGCGTATTTCCACTTTGAGTAGTGGTTAATTTGTTTTCTTTGAATGCGTTTTTTCACAGTCAAGATCTCTTCTTTCTACCAATCACCGTAAATACGTGCTCAAAAATAGCACCAGAAAAAAGCAGTGATCGAGCATTTTAACCAGCTAGGGTGACCAGTTATTTACTACGATTGGTATGTCTAATATTTTGCGAACACGAGCGATGGCTAATCACGACCAGAACAAGCTGATTGAAAGATAGTGATGCTAAAGCTGATGTCGCTATGTTTGTCTTGGTTAACTGGCGAGTTCAATGGGCACTAGGCGACCATCGATACGACCAATTTAGGGTCAAACGATTAGCTAAGAAGTTCTCGGAAATGCGAGTATTGGATGTTGCCCTCTTTCCACCCCGAAAGCCGGGAAGACGGAGAACTCACAATACTGGTCCAGTGCAGCTTGGAATCCAACAACGGCGTGTTGAAGAGCAGGGAAGCCAGTATTGAGGGGGGAGAGAAGTCAATCAGTAGATGATAAGCAGGCTCAAGATCGGCCACGCTTTCTTGCTCGTTACTGAGCATACGTCTGAAGTTTGCTGCTTGAAGGCTTGATTCGGTGTCGTGATAGTTAGAACTGTCACCAGAAGGCACGGTGCCAAACTGAGTCTTATCGCACTCTAAGTAGCTCGACGGATTATCCGTATCAGCTTGTTTACAAAGATCATTCTGTGAAGATTGCTCTTGAGCCGAGTATATTTGAAATGGCTTAGAAGGAAACGAATAGCCGTTAGAATTCACTAAGCCAAAGCTCAGTAAAAACAACATTAAGACTAATCGGGTACCCAGTTTAAGCAATCTAATATCCAAACAACATTCTCGTAGATCGTCAATCTACAATACAAATGAAACGCTGTCTTGATTTAAAACATTTTTTTAGAAAATGATACGATGCAACCGATTAAGCGATCTCAAAATTTAGATTTACATAGATCTAAAACGGCTTAACAACAGGTGAGGCATAGACGTTATGAATGGTGGGAAAACAAGAAAGCCAAGCGGTGCTCGCTTGGCTTTGAGTTGTCTCTTTCTGTTGGTTTCAAGCTTTAGGCTTTAGGCTTTAGGCTTTAGGACGCATGATGTTCTTAACCTTACGGCTATCTTCACCAAAGATGCGTTGGACAAGTTGATTCATGTCTTCCGCAGTGATCGACCTTGCCACTCGCTCAACTTGAGACAAAGCTTCGATATCGTAACCATGAAGTAAATAACGAGACAGGTACCATGCTTGGTCAATAGAGCTCATCTCGAGAGGCGTGAAGTCCGCTTCAAACTGTTTCACGACTGCGTGCATTTCCTTTTCAGAGACGCCTTGTAAAAGGTCTGCAATCACTTTATCGATCGCCACTTCGACTTGGTCAACGTTCTCCGGCGCTACCATCGCCCCGATAACCCACTCACCACTCAGCTCACTATCTGCGGATGATGAATACGTATATGGCGAGTAATCTAAGCTCAACTCTTCACGAATACAAGCATCTAAACGAGCCGCCAGCAGTCGTTCTAGCAAGTTTTCCGTGAAGATATCTTTTGCCGTTACGCCTTGGTCGGTTTCGGCTTCAGGTTCAGAGATGACTCGTAAGATGTACTCTGCACTATTCACATTGTTGATCGCTAAATCAATGCGTGATTCAGATGGCTGCTTGTAAGCCACCTTAAATTCAGGAACCTCAGCTTTTTCTAATGGAATCGAAGCCAAGTATTGCTCAACCAAAGGCTTTAATTCACTTGGGTCGATGTCACCCACGATCACCAATTGGTTATGCCTCATTTGACCAAACAATTGCTGATGAAGATTAGCGACGTCTTCCACAGAAACCGCTTCAACACGTTCTTTATCAACAAAGAGGTGGCCACTGTCTTGACGATAGATATTCTGGTTTCTTGCGCGCTCAAACTGACCGACAGGGCTGCTCAAGAAAGATTCTTGACCTTGTACAAACTCCTGTTTCACTGCCTCTAACTGCTCGGGAACAATTTTAGGCGCAGTTATGAAGGTATAAAGCGCAGCAAACGTATCTTTAAGTCCGTCTTTATTGATATTAAATTCAATACCATGACGAGTATTACCAATGAAAGAATCGGCGCTAATATTTTCACGATCAAAGTACGCTAAAAGCTCAGAGCCCGTAAACTCACCGACACCACTTCGAGCGAAGGTAGGTAACGCAACCTCAACAGCTGGGTACAAGCTCGGATCCAAAGCGGCTTTTCCGCCGAGGCTCATGTACATCACCCCAACATCATCACCTGCCTCATAATCACGCAGGTACCACATGTCGATGCCATTGCTTAACGTCCACTTTTGGATGTATGGGTCAATAGACATTTGTTCAGCAAGTACAACCTCGCCTTGCGAGCTAGGTACAGCAAAAGCGCTGGCTGTTCCAATCGCAAGCGGCGCAACTCCCGCCTCGCTATACGTGGCTTTTAAACTATCGAGAGAGTTGATGATCGCGGTTCTGTCTTCGGAGTCATCCATCCCAATAACAATAAAGTAATCATCAGAAAGTAGATTCTTGATGTTGTCGTTAATCACTTCAAGGCTCAAGTTAGCGATGAAAGCTTCCAAGCTTGCTTGATAATCTTTCTGTGATTGGACTATTCGATCATTGACTAACGCACTCACTTTGTAATTCGCGTGTTCAACACTGTCCATTTTATCCCAGTTATGCTCGATGTTATCCAGCAAGTCTTGGTAGTAGTACAGTTCGCCAGCAATATCCGTTTCCGAAACACCAAAATCACGCAATGATGCCAATGTAGAAAGCAGATCTTGTTGGATAACTTCACGGTCTCCAGCCGGAAACCCAACACTTATTGACGAATAGTAAAAAGCGCCCATTCGATAACTATCAGATGCAATCCATTGAGTCGGGAACGCGGCATCATTGAACACCGCTTCTAATCGTCGTTGAATCAATTGCTGAGCGGTTTCATCTAACCTGCGTTGATTCTGCTGAGCATGATTTTCAACTATATTTGAACCGCGGTTAAACGTCAGAGTGATGCTTGGCGCTTCTCTTCCTGCGTACTCAACATAATCATCTTCATTGAATGAGGTCGTTTTCTGTTTCTCTGGTCTCGGCGTATCGCCACGCTCCCAGCTAGAAAACTTTTCTTCAATAAGTGGAATCACAGTTTTGATGTCCACATCACCAGAAACGACCAGCTCAACTATTTGAGGTTGATACCAAGTCTGATAAAAGTTGCTGATGCCTTGAGGAGTAGCATTCACGATCGACGATTTAGTCCCTAATGCATCTTGCGATTCGTACGGGCCGCCTTCAACGAAGTAATCATAATATATATCTCCGAATGACTTATCATCGAGGCGAGCCATACGGAACTCACCAAGAACCACGCCTTTTTCTTTTTCGACTTCTGAACTTGATAGATCCAGGCCATCACCAATGTCACGCATCCACGTCAAAGCAGACTGCAATTGGATGTTATCTGGCAAATCTAACTGGTAGACCGTCTCTTCATAAGAAGTGTAGGCATTAATATCAGCACCAAAGCTAGCGCCTGCGTCTTCGAATAGACGAATCACATCGTTCTGAGAGAAGTTTTTACTGCCATTGAATGCCATGTGTTCCAAGAAGTGCGCGTAGCCTTCTTGTTGAGAAGTCTCTTGAATCGAACCGGCGTGCACGACTAAACGAACAGATACGGATTCTTCATGATCTGGATAAACATGATAAGTAAGGCCATTTTCTAGTTGGCCTGAAGTCCATGCCGGATCCGGCTGGATTGGCGTTTCGGTAGTTTTTGATGTTGAGCTACAGCCAACTAAGGTGAGGCATAGAGCCGTCGCTAAATAATATGTTTTCATAACAACCTCTTAATGTCATTCATCGACAATATACAGATTGAGCTAACGATTATTATTTAATATTGAACCTGATGAGTATCTTTGTGATCTAGATCTTTATTTTATAAACCACCAATCGTTATGTAAGATCGCTATGCTCATTTAAATAGGCATTTAGATAAGAGCCTAATACATCGATTTTAGACTCGCTAACTACATCTATTTAAAATCAATAAGCTACATAAATTTCAGCCAGTTCTCTACATACCCTTAAACAACGCTTGCGAGGCACGGCTGATCGGTAGCTTCTCGCCTGACACATAAGCCGACATCTGACCGGAGAGTCCTTTCTTCACCTTATCAATGGCGGAGACTTTCACCACCACTGAGCGATGGATCTGCCAAAACTCATCCGGGTTAAGCTGCGCAATCAGCTCTTTCAATGATACGCGAAGGATATACTCCTCTAGCGAACCGCCTTGGCCCTTCTTAAATATAGACACGTACTTGTCTTCCGCTTTGAAGTAAGCCACATCATCGACAGCGATAAGATGAATGTCTTCTCCGACACTGGCTTTGAGCCATGTGAGATACTGTTGCTTATTTTGCTGGGAAGTCGACTGGGATAGTTGTTGAAGCTGAGCCATTAACGCCGTGATATCGGGCTGTTCTGGCGTGGTACCTGTTTGTGTTTGATTGCTCGACAGACGCGCTTGCACTTTCTGACATGTGGCCAGTAAACGCTCTTCATTGATTGGCTTAAGCAGGTAGTCCATCGCATTGTGATCAAAAGCTTTGACCGCGTATTCGTCATAAGCCGTGATAAACACAATCAATGGCGGTGAATCTAACTTGTTGAGTTGTTTCGCCAGAGAGATACCATCCAGTTCCGGCATACGAATATCGAGAAAAGCCACGTCGGGCTTAAGCTGCTGAATACTCTGCATCGCCTCCAAACCGTTTTGTGCTTTACTGACGATTTCTAACTCCGGCCAAACCTCAGCAAGGCTCTTGTCTAAGTGGTGCCTTAACAGTGCTTCATCGTCTGCGATTATCGCCGTTACGCTCGGCTGTACTGTTGGGTTGTTCATGGTTAGTCCTTTAAATTCACACTGTAAATCGTCTATTTTGCGTCACTGTTCGGTGTTTTCTGATCTGTAATTCTAGGCGGCTGCCTCAGTCAACGGTAACAAGATCGTCGAGACTACCCCGCCTTCAGCGTGTTCAGTAATCGTTAGGCTCGCCTTATCACCATACAGGGTTTCGATTCTTTGACGAATATTGCTTAACCCAACACCGTGACCCGTATTCGCAGAAGGCGTTTTCAACCCAGCGCCATTATCAGCCACTTCAATTTTTAGCTGCTGTGCTTGTTGAGTAATACGAATATTCACTTGGCCACCAGCGGCTTTGGGCTCGATGCCGTGCGTGAGTGCATTCTCGACCAAAGGTTGAATCAAGAACGGTGGAATCACCTGCAAATCGCTAATCTCGTGTATTTCAATCGAGAACGTTAAGCGCTCACCCAAGCGTATCTTTTGGATATTAAGATAAGCGTCTAACAAGTCGACCTCTTGTGCGATGGTCGATTGTTCAGTGCGGCTGTTTTTCAGAGTTACACGCAATAAGTCAGTCAGTTTTTCGAGCATCAACTTGGCTTTCGCGCTGTCACTCTCAATCAATACATTGATGGTCGCAAGCGTGTTGAACAGGAAGTGCGGCTCAATTTGGCTTTGCAGTTGTTTAAGCTGACTGAGTACCACCACCTTTTCTTGATCAGCTTGGCGACGCTTGGCCACTTCTAATTCATTGTCGGCACGTAACTGCTGCTCTCGTGTGTAGAAATAGTAATAGCAAACCGAACAGAAGATCACACCGAGCAAGACTACAGATTTAAGGTCCGAGATATTGGCTCCAAAATATCCGTTCAACCAATAGTGCGCGTTCAAGGTACCAAAGGTCATCGCGATCACCATTGAGATACCCACTTCAAGCGTTCGAGATGTCCTCTTAAACAACTTAACCAAGATGAAAGAAGAACCTACGGCGCTGTAACCAAAGCCAAAACTGATTGCCAGGTTAACCGTTAAACCACCGCCCCAAATCGTATGAGTTGTAATCGCAATAAGAACACAAAATAGCGTGGTCAGCGTAAAGCTTTTAATCCATGGAAACTTACTGTTTGAAAAAGTGTTCATTAAAATCGTCCTTTGATATTTAAAAGAATCATATGACTATCGGGTAAGTTGGCGTAAGCAGAATCACTTTTACCGCCTAGAAAGCGTGCAGCAAGTTCCAAATCCAACGATGAATTGCCATTATCTAAAGCCTGATAGTTGAGCCACTGGGTCGCAATAAAGCCGCCGTCTTGAGGAGACAACATCACATCAAATGTCGGCGTGATATCTTCAAACCAGCCATGTGTCGAATCCAGAGACCAGTGAAACATAATGTTGTGTTGAACCAAATTGGCGTGTTGATACCCTTGAGCGTAAGAACCAGCCAGTAATGCTGTCATCGGATTAACCGACAATGACTCGGCACTTTCTATTGCGCTTTGCCACTCAGAATCACTCCACGCTCGGCTATCAAACCAATATTCCAACACCACATTATGGCCAGTGTCATTTGCCCATGTTAATCCGGCTAACGCTTGATAGGCCTCGCCCTGCTCTTCGAGGTAAACAGGTTTAAGCATTGAATCAGGCTGGCTGTAGCCAAGGCTTTGTCGTTGATAGACCACCGAGCCATGAAACTCCCAAGCGAGATTCAACACCGACACTAAACTCGCCCCAAGCAAGCCGTGGCGTACATCGTCATAATAAGCAACCCACTGATACTCATGGTCACCCACTAGGTTGTAACGACGCAGCCCAAAGCCTTGTTGCTGGTTTTGCTTTTCGAATTCATTTACGTCTTGAGAAGTCCACGAAGAATCACTGTAAAGCAGTATCCATTCTCCTGTCATATCGAACAGTGACGCCGAGGCAACACCCGCGCCCTCCTCTGCGACAATGCCCACTGGGTTTTGTCGATACGGCTTGATGATGTCTAACGGTCGATAGCCATAACCGACACCCCAATCGAGGCGAACCTTGCCGAGCGTCACATCGAGGTAATGGTCGCCGATTAATGAATTCGACAGCTCAACGCCCCCTTGCCAAAACAACTCACGCACAATGAATTCCGATGCAAAGCTCGCGTCTTGTTGTTGAGGGTTATTGCTTAGAATATCATTGGCTTTAACTGCGAACAGACCAAGCCAATTGTTATATCCAACCTCTAGATCCAGCAAGCCATTTAAAGACTGACGATTATCAGACGCTAAAGGGCTAAATGGTGACTCTCTCGATTCAATCACTTCTGCACTGAGTTGCCAATCCCACGCCAAGCTCAGGTCGTCCGCTTGAATCGTGTTACTCACACAAGGCAGCACAAGGAAAGTAACGATTAAAGGCTTTATGTGGAATCGGCAATTGGAAGCTTTCATGACGCTCACCTACAGCCCAGACACGCTGTTACGCGATAAGTAAGCAGGGTTGTAGTATTTGTCAGCCAAGGCTTGTTCACTCACCTCGCGGTACTCAATCACGGTTTTCTTACTCGGCTGAATCTTATCGAGCAAGGTCATCGACACCACTGTTGGTAATCCATCACGCACGCCTTCAGTAAACCAAGCTTGTTTCGCCAGTTTTCCAGAACGCAGATACAGATCCGCTTTAACTGGGAATGCACGGTCTGCTGTTAACCACAGATCAATCGACTGGTAACTCGCCCCCTTGGTTTTCGCCGCGAGCTTTAAGTGATGGGTATCGAGTGTCTCGCCAGTCGGCATCTCAACTTGTTGCTCGGCAACCCACTCACCTTGGTAATCTTCACTCCAAGTGAGCGTTGAAATATCGCCTACCGAGGCTTCACCCAATAGCTTTTGCATCGGTGTAATACGAATTGGTCGACGAGATTTCGGCATCAACAGCCAATAGTTATCTTCAATCATCAGCATCTTTTGACCAGCCTCGACGGCTGATTTAAAGACGACTAATGACTCTCGATTTGGTCTTGTATAGACGTTGTATTCACGGGTTTTGTCCAGTTGCTCGTCTTGATATAGCGCCACCAGAGAAACCACTTTAGACGCCTGTTCGCTGTTCAAGCGATAGCTATCCGCCTTGGCGATCATCTCTGTGACTTGTTGTGAATCGACTGCCCAGCTTGGTGTCGATGCTAGAACCAAAACCAATACAGAACCTAAAACAGTGAGTGAACGAGTAAATTTATACATAAACCAGCGCCTCCGTGATTGGCTTATTCACGCCTTTGCGAGCAGAAAAATAAGCAGCTAGCAAACATATCGTCAACACACCTAAAGTGGCGTAACCAACTAATTCCAATGAGAAGTAAATGTTGAGTGGGTAACCCTCGGTTCTGCCGGGAGGTGGTGGCATTTGGATATCCACCACCAGCAATAACACCGACACTAAACCGCTCACTAGTGCGCCTATCGCACTACCAATCACAGCCAATAATCCCGCCTCTTTTAGAAAACCCGCCACGATTTCAGATGGGTAACTGCCAAGTGCCGACAAAGTGCCAATTTCACGAGTGCGTTCCGTCACCGACATGGTCATGGTGTTGAACAGCGACACAAACACTACCAATGCCATCACTGCGCCCATGATGCCGAAGATACAGTCGTAAAGGTCTTTAACCTTGGTGTAGAAAAACGCGCGATCTTGCCATGGGGTGATCTCAATATCTGAGCCCTCTTGACCAACTTGCTTGTCCAAAGCCAATTGGATGCGTTGTTGAACCGTCGAAGTCTTGTTGGTTTCAAAAACAAAGACCGACAAGGTGCTGACTTTATCTGACGCTAAAAGCTCTTGGGCAGTGGTGATGTGTACGTATAACTGACGTTTGTCTAGCTCAGGAACACCAGTCGAGTAGATACCCTGAACCTTAAAATCGAAAGCGTTGAGAGCGCCGTCACTGGTGGTGGCGAGCAGTGTCACCCAATCACCAACGGCCACTTTGAGGTTGCGAGCAAGGTCGGTTCCGAGCATCACTTGTGGCTCTTGGCTGTCGTATCTTGGTGATTTCACATCAGAGAGAGTTTGACCACTGCGCACATCAAGGAATGGTCCTTTCATATCGAACTCGCGCTCATTGACGCCCGTTCCCATAAAGATGGTCGATTTGCTGCCGTTAGACACCAAACCACTAAAATAGACTCGTGGCTGCACACCACGCACGTCACTGTCGCCAATAATGCTCTTGGTTAGGGCTTGAACATTGTCTAGACCATTGCTCAGCGGCATGTCTTCATCTTGCTCAAAATATCCCGGTGTGCTCAATGTGAGATGACCAGTATCGCGCGCGGTCGATTCACGCAGAGATTCATAGGTGTAAAGCCCGTAGCCTCCAGCCGAGGTGAGTGCAAATACGGCGATGGCGATGATCAACACCGACAACAAACTGCGGCGACCGTTTCTAAATAAATTAAGCCACGCCAAGCGAAGCGATTGCAAAAAGCCAAACTGCATTAACTTGCCCATGAGACTGCCTCCTTGTTTGACACTGAAGAAACCAACTTACCGTCCACCAACTCAATCACACGGTCGCAACGGTTAGCCATTCTTGGATCATGGGTCGCAACAATAAAGGTGGTGCCAAACTCGTGGCCAAGCTCGTGCATAATATCGATCACGTTATTAGCAGTGTGGCTGTCTAAGCTCGCTGTCGGCTCATCGGCGATTACTAAGCTTGGGTTGTGGATTAGCGCTCTGGCTATTGCGACACGTTGCTGTTGGCCACCTGAAAGATTGTCTGGGCGATGATGTACATATTCGCCTAGCCCAACACGCTCCAACATCTCTTGTGCTCTGGTCTGCTGTTCTTGTTTCGAACATTGGTTCAACATCAATGGGTAGGCCACGTTCTCAAGTGCCGTCATCACTGGAACCAGATTGAAGCGCTGAAACACAAAACCCAGCGACTGACGACGAAAACGCGCAGCGGCGATTTGCTCAGTCGGATACGGTTGGCCATCAATATTGATCTGTCCTCGATAGTCCATATCCAACAAACCCAAAATATTCAAAAGTGTGCTTTTCCCTGAACCAGACGGGCCACACAACGCCACCATTTCACCGCGCCGGATATGTCCATCGACCCCGCTTAATGCATCAACACGTTGACCGCCCGTGACATATGCTTTGCAGATATCTTTAAATTCAATCATTCCTTTGTCCTCCGCTGACCCATAATTTTTAAGCGTTCGCAGTTGTTAATGAGCTTTAGTAAACCGCTATTTGGCTTTCGCTATTAGGGCTTTCGCCGTCATTGTCTCGATGTTGCCAGCATCGGTGTTTTCCATCTTTTCAAGCCACACCTGTGCTTGCTCGAAGTCCTCAGCACGAATCGATGCAGTAATGGCGTAACGGTAAATCCACGATGTCGCAGCGAAATGTTGCTGTTGGAAATCATCTTCCGCGAGTAACGCGAGGAACAGGTCATAACCACGATCGAAATGGTTAAACATGTCTGGCAGAGAGGTGTAAGTCACCGCTGCCATTGCACGGGTTAGGTAAGAATCTGGCAGCCCTTGAACACGGGGTTGTTCATGAATTGGTTGGTCTTCGTCTTTCAGCAGCACCAGTGATTTATCAATGGTTGATAAGCCTCTCTCCACATACTTCATCTTGTTCCAAGGTAAGAACGCATCACGCCCCATCAGGGTTTCTGTGCTTCCTAAATAAACTAAAGTCAGTGGCGTAGCGCCGTCTTGTTGCAGCGTGTCATTAAGGCGTTCATAAGCCACCTCAACCAAGTCTTCATTGCCTTGCGCCGCTTGGTTGTAGATATCGAGCACGTCTGAACTCGGGTTCGCTAAAGCTAACGACGGTGCAAACGAAACAAGAGCAATCAGCAATGAACGCTTAAGCACAGAAGTTGTAGAGCCTGAATTAAATGAGTGTGAAGTAGTCATGATTTCTAATCCCTTTCAAATGTTGACGTTGAAAGGTTAACTAGAATTTGTCGTGCAGTTTTACCAATGCGACGAATGGTAATAATGAGGAGTGAATGGTTGAGAGGCGGTGTGAGTGGGGATATAGGATTCAGTTATTGTATTTCAGTAAAAGTCGTGCTTATTTTGCACAACCCATATTTACTAATTATTCATACTGGGTAGACATAAACACACCTGATACATTGGAGCTATGTATTGTTTTTGTAATCTTCGGAATAGAAACGGTGATTCAGGAGATCGATGAGTAATTGTTGAAATAAATCATTCGCATAACCACTTACAGCTTTAAAATACGAGACAAAGTTAATACAATATTGTTGCACATTGAAATGGTTCAATGTTTATATCAAATTAGTTATGGATTTATCAATATCATGGAAGCAACAACAGTTAATGCTAACGAAACTCAAACGCCAAAAGTTCTAAACAAACTTGGAACTGCATCATATGGTCTCGTTGCAATTGGGTCTTTCTTACCTGCAATTACTATCAAAATGTGGGGAGTGTCTGAATCAATTACAGGTTTAGATGTCTACGGGTTCACTATAGTCTTACTAATGATTGTAGGCTCAGCATCCTGCGCTCTTGGCTTACCAAAAATCGTAGCAAAAGGCATTGGTGCAGTGTCATTAGCGTATCTTTATTACCACTTGTTTCAAGCCATCGGTGATTTAAATGAAATGGCGCAAATGATGGGGGGGCGTCGTGGTGGTGAACTGGGACAGATCATTGAATTAGCTCTACAAAGCGCAAATATTGGCATTGTCGCCTTACTACTTGGCTTCATTTCGTTAAACATTTTTATGTTTGTAGGTTACAAACTTCACCCTCGCTTCGAGGCATTAGATGTAATCTTGAAACACTACTCTTCAAAAGCCTCAGAAAAAGCCGTTGAAAAATCAACTCAAATCAAGAAAGCAACCGAAGAGAAAGCATCAGCAGTTAAACAGAAAGCCAATCAAGTTCAGAAAGAGCAAATCGATAAAGGTGAATAAACTCATTTAAATCATCAATTTTGGACATCTATTTTAACGATTTTCGTCCCATTGATAATTCATAGATTGCTGAATTAGGAATCAAACAGAAAATTCAATACGTTTAAAAGAGCTCAAACCAAACAAAAATAGCCGCTAATCAGCGGCTATTTTTAATTTTCAAACGAAGCTTTTACTGCTTCTTCGATGCGACTACTTCTTTGTCTCTTCAACCACGGCTTTCATCAATACTGATGTATCCATGCGGCCTTGTCCTTCGGCAGACAGTGCCTTGTAGGCGTTGTTGGTCTTTTCAGTCAGTGGAAGCTGGATGCCTTGGCGCTCAGCTTCATCTAGACAGAAACCTAAGTCTTTGATCATCCAATCAATTGCAAAGCCAAAATCGAACTTGTCTTGTGCCATTGTGGTAGCACGGTTTTCCATCTGCCATGAGCCAGCAGCGCCGTTTTTAAGGCAATCAACCAGAGTTGGGATATCCAAACCTGATTTTTCAGCAAGCACTAAGCCTTCAGATAAGCCATTCAACACTCCTGCAATGCAGATCTGGTTAACCATTTTCGCGCGTTGGCCTTGGCCGACTTTACCCATAAGAACTGACGACTTACCGTAAGCTTCGAACACAGGTTGAAGGTCGTTGAAAAGCGCTTGTTCGCCACCACACATGATGGTTAGCACGCCATTTTCTGCGCCCGCTTGGCCACCAGATACAGGTGCATCCATAAAGCGAATACCGGCTTGCTTCGCTGCCACTTCAAGCTCTTCAGACAGAACTGCAGACGTTGTAGTGTGATCGACAAGAATCGCGTTTGGCTTCATCGCTGCCAATGCGCCTGTTTCGCTGGTTGTCATGCTGCGTACGTCGTCATCGTTGCCCACACAAACCAATACCACGTCAGCTTCCGCTACACATTCAGCCACAGATTCTGCCGCTTTACCTTGGTGTTTATCAGCCCAGTCTAGCGCTTTAGTGTGAGTGCGGTTAAATACCGTTACTTCAAAACCGGCTTTGACTAGATGGCCTGCCATTGGGAAACCCATAACGCCTAGCCCGATAAAACTTACTTTCATTTCTTTCTCCTTTTATTTGACCAAACCATCGCTATGAAAAGATCGAACACTCTCAATCAGTGCATCAATAAGCAGGGTCAAAGCCTTTGGCTGATATTTTCTTTCTTTGTACACTAAATACGCTTGGCGATCACCCCGATGATACTCAGGGAGTACTTAAATCAGATTCATGTCGGGATAAGACGAACAATATAATGAAGTTCAGCGATAAATCGCGACCAGAGAACGCTTTGTCAGCCGTACATTATGGAACGATGATCAAGGAAAATCAGGTATAACGTTCATAAAAAAACCGAGCACTAGGCTCGGTTTTTTAATAACTGTTGTTACTGTAAAGATTACAGCTCAGCGTTGTGGTAAACCTGCTGAACGTCATCACAGTCGTCAAGCATGTCTAAGAACTTCTGGAACTTCTCAGAATCTTCTTCAGCTACTGGTGTAGTCGTTTGAGGAACGAAAGTGATTTCCTCAACGTCTAGCGTTAGCTCTGGGAACGCAGTGTTTAGTGCAGTCTTCGTTTTGAAGAACTCAGTCGTTGGAGCGAATACAGTGATAACACCGTCTTCTAGCTCAACGTCAGTCACGTCTACGTCTTCCATCATTAGCGTTTCTAGGATGATCTCGTCGTCTTCGCCTTTGAACTGGAATACAGCTTGGTGAGCGAACATGTGAGACACAGTACCTTCAACACCGATTTTCGCGCCAGTCTTAACGAAACATTGACGAACGTCTTGGAAAGTACGGTTGCCGTTATCAGTTAGACAGTCAACGATTACACTTGTGCCACCTGGGCCAAAACCTTCGTAACGAGCTGGTTGGAAGTCTTCACCGCCGCCGCCATTCGCTTTATCGATCGCTTTTTCGATAACGTGTGCTGGTACTTGGTCTTTCTTCGCTTTAGCAATCAGGTGCTTAAGAGGTAGGTTCATGTCTGGGTCAGAGCTGCCGTTCTTAGCCAGTACGTAAATCTCTTTACCGTATTTAGAATAAACTTTAATTTTTGCGCCTGCAGTTTTCGCCATTGAGGCCTTGCGCACTTCAAAACTTCTTCCCATCGGGATCTTCTCTCTGATTCAATTAACGGTGCAAATTCTAGCAAATTACTGTGTCATTTCAATTCTACAGCACTGCTGGGCAAGGTTTGTCTGCGTTTATGCGACACCCATTACCCGTTTGTATTTTTCTACAGACTGTTCAAACCACACCTTTTCATCTGGGTCACCTAGCTTCATTGCTTCTTCAACAATGGCTTCAGGGCCACATTTCGCTTGCTTCAGTTTCCATACAAGAAACGATGCTTGCTTATCCAGTTCGATTTTATTTTTCTCGCTGGGTGGAAGGAGTGAAAGGTTGATAGACATTGCTAGCCTTCGTCTGTAATACACTTGGCCGAGAAATATATCATAGAGCAGCCTCATAAAACCAATACTATGAGTAACAGAAAGGGTTTATGAGACAAGAAACCAAGCAAGTCGCTGATGCAGGTCAAGCTAGTTTGGGAAAGTGCGTTTGGTGAAGAGCAACTAAAAAGTGAAAAGCAGAGTTTTGAAAGTTAGCTTGCTAAACAACAAAAAGGCGTTAAGGATCGATCGATAATGATTGATAGAATAAAATTGGACCCTTAGATATCTTCTGATTTAGTTCAATAGCTCTTTTTATATCTAACCGCTTTCCATAAGCTAGCACTTCTCTTGTAGCCTCAACATACCCTTCTAATAACTCTAACGATGCTTCCATTCCGAGAATATGGAGATTCATTCTAGCCTTACGCAAAGTTAGATTACTATTGAATGAATTTAGGTAAGCTGTTTTCAAAGAGCCGTCATCGACTTGATCTCTTAGATAATTCGCTAATGTAGTCGTATAAATCGCCATTAAATGCTCAAATTCTGCTACATCATTTGCAGTTTTCATTAACAGATCATTCCGCAGCTTTTGAGCGTCTTTCTTTTCGTCATTGTCGTTATTCAACTTTGTTAAAAGATAAGTTGATGCTGCACCAACTAAACCACCACATAATGTCCCTAATACAGGAAACCCAGACTTAACTATATCGTTATATAATTGTATTTCTTCATTTGTCATTGTATTTGCACATTTTAATAGTAGTAAAAAGAAGGAGCGAGATTTAACCTATAAGTTGGCTCGTTTAACAACCTTCTGTGGCTAAAGAACTGCCAACATTCTCAGCACCTTTAAGTATATAAATTGAAGTGAGCCCTACTCCGGCAACAGATAGCGCGTGCTTCTGCCACCAGAACCAGATTTAACTAAGCAGCCATGCTCAATCAAAGCGTTCAAATGACGTGTTGCTGTGGCGCTGCTCACCTTTGCTACTTTCTGATATTGACTGGCATTGATACCTTCTGAAAAATCACCATCGAGCATCCTATTCAGCACTTTTACTTGTTCTGCCGTAAGCTTGGTTTGATCGATGCTGCGCCAATAGTTAGTCTTATATACAGTTTGGTCGACCTCAGCGAAAACGCCTGTAAACGTCTCGTCTAACGTATCTAAGAACCACATCAACCATTCGCTAATATCGAGTTCCCCTTTCTGGGTTCGCTCCAATATCTCGTAGTAATGCTTGCGGTTAGCGAGAATCCCCACCGACATCGCATAGAAACGTACCGACTGCTGCTCGGCCTGTGCTAATGCCAAGTCGGTCAACAATCGAGTAATACGACCATTACCATCATCTAACGGGTGTAAGGTGATAAACCAAAGGTGAGTTATCGCAGCTCTAAGTAAGGGATCGAGTGTAGCGTCGGTAAGTGAATCATTAAACCATGTGATAAATGTATCTAGCTCAGCATCAAGAATGTCTCGGCTAGGTGCTTCAAAGTGCACGGTTGGACGATCAATTCTTCCTGATACCACTTGCATCGGAGCTTCACCTCGTAGCTGACCTCCGACTACAGGATTAAACATGGTGTAGCCTTGAGGAAACAGTCTATCGTGCCAATGTAAGATCCTATCAAGCGCTAGTGGCTCTGTTAGGTTCTGCACCGCATCCAACATAATTTCAGCTAGGCCATCGGTTTGTTCTGTCGTTGGAAAAGGTCGATCTTCACTGACACCGAGTTTATTGGCTAAAGAAGACCGGACCGAGAAAGCATTAAGCTTTTCTCCCTCAATCGCACTGGAATGGACTATGTTCGCTAATAAGGTGTCGAGCATGGTTTGGGATTGATCTGCCGACTGTGAGGTAATCTTGCCCAATAGAATGCCCTGATTAAGCCGTACTTCTCTTAACCTCACGCCTATTTTCTGATTATCCCAAACAAAGTTTGGCCAATTATCTTGCTGCCAAATCCACATATTACACCCCATGATGCGAAAGTATCACTTATTCAACTCATACTATGAGCTGTTTAAGGCAATTATTCAACTCACATTATGAGCCGAATAATGAGTTAATCGCATCACAGAGGTTGCAAGAGTAACTCCTAACCTACAAAACTATTCACTCACCGCGAACACATCGCAGCGTGAGGCGCAGATGAAGTCATTTTTGTGCAGGCCTTTGATTGAGTGGCTCCACCAAGTGACGGTGACTTTGCCCCACTCCAATAAGATCGAAGGATGGTGGAACTCTTCTTCTGCCAGTTCTGACACTATGTTGCTGAATGCCCATGCTTGCTTGTAGTTCTTAAACTTGAACACCTTCTCAAGCTGCGGGATGCCGTCTCTTTCGATGATCTGCCAGTCTGACAACTCCAACAGTAAAGATTGTTGTTCATCTTCACTTAGGGCAATCGCGTCGATACTGCAGGCTTCGCATTTTTGTTCATTCAACATGTGTTGGTTCCTTGGGTTCAAAAAGTGGTGGTAGTAACCCCGCATCGATGGCGAGATCAGCTTGCTGTAATAGGTTTTCCTGACTGATTTTAAAGAGCTCAGATAGCTCGTCGATCACGTAATATTTCGGCTGCATGATGTCGATACGATAAGGCGTTCTTAAAACCGTTTGCAGATCGAACCGCTCGCGAACGGCCAAATCCCCTCCCAACGCATACATAGTTTCCGCTGGAGACGAAAGAATGCCACCGCCATAGATTTTCAGTTGTTGGCCTTCTTTTACTAAACCGAACTCAACCGTAAACCAATACAAACGGGCAAGATAAGCGCGCTGTTTAGATGTGGCGGCTTGGCCTAGTTTTCCATAATGCTCAGTGAAAGCCGCGAAATCGGCATTAGTGAGCATGGCACAATGGCCGAAAATTTCATGAAAGAAATCAGGTTCTTGTAAGTAATCGAACTCGTCTCGCGTTCTCAGAAATGTCGCAACTGGGAATTTCTTATTGGCGAGCAAATCAAAGAATCGGTCGAAATCGATCAATGCAGGCACAGGCTGAACTTGCCAACCGGTTGTTTCCATTAGCACTTTATTTATCTCTGGCAGCTGGGGAACTCTGTCTAATGGTAGATCCAGCAAGGTCAAACCGTGCAAATAAGCATCGCATGCGCGGTCATTAATCACGTCCAGTTGCCTTTTCACTAAGTCGTGCCAAATAGCGTCTTCTTCGAGGCTCCACTCAACCCATCCCTCTTGGCTCACGGGCTTAGAATGATATTGAGTCATTACACACCTCCTTTCGAATGTCTCACTTTAAGCCTATCTCCACTCCTTATAAGCGCCAATTTGCGCGATTTTTCGAACGGGCGATCGTGTAACATTTTATTTACACAATTACGACAAACCCTTATTTTTCTGATCTTTTGACTTTGTAAAACCTAAATACCAGACTGAAATCGTTAACTTTTTGTTAAAGGTAAAGGAATGCACGAGAGCAATAAGCCAATTTGGCACCCTAGCGAGCAGCGTATCGCCGATGCCAACTTAACCCGATTTATCGATAGCCTTGAACAGTCTGGGTTAAACCTAGATAGGGACGTAAAAAGCTACACCGAACTCCATCAATGGTCTGTGGAACATCCGGAATCATTTTGGCAAAACGTATGGCAGTTTTGTGGAGTAGTCGGCTCACAAGACTCTATTAACAAGGCAGAAAGCGAGACCATCAAAGCTCAAGGTGGGAGCCGCTGGCAGCAGCCGAAATCGAATCGCGATGCGGTGTGGTTTCCGAATGCTCGAGTTAACTACGCCGAAAACTTACTGCATTCAGCAAAAACGTTGCCAAACGAGCTTGCGATTTGGTTTGAGAACGAACGTGGCGAACAACAGAGTTATACATGGGAAACCCTGTGTGAAGCTGTCTCTAGTGTTCAGCAATGGCTTGTCGATAGCGGAGTGAAACAAGGTGATATAGTTGCTGCGTATACTCCCTATCTGCCACAAACCGTGATAGCCATGCTAGCCGCCACCAGCTTAGGCGCGATTTGGACATCGACCTCGCCTGATTTTGGAGTAGAGAGTGTGATTGAGCGATTCGGACAGGTGAAACCTAAGGTGCTGTTCACCTGTGACGGTTACACCTTCAATGGCAAAACGTTCGATATGGCGGGCAAGAACCGTGAAATCATCGAACACTTAAACGAATTAAAACAGGTGTGTGAGATCGGTTATTTGAAACCGAGTAATGACTTAGAGAAGAGCGATTTAGAGAAGAAAAAAGTTGAACATGATGTGTCGATTCTAAGCTGGCACAGCATCATTAATCACTATCAGACAAAACCTCTTCGATTTACTCGTGTCGGCTTCAATGAACCGTTGTTCGTGCTCTATTCCTCCGGTACCACCGGAAAGCCAAAGTGTATTGTTCACTCGGTTGGTGGCACTACCATCAACCACCTAAAAGAGCATCAGCTTCATTGCGATATTAAACCGAGAGATCGCGTGTTCTACTACACCACTTGTGGTTGGATGATGTGGAACTGGCACGTATCTGCGCTCGCGAGCGGTGCTTGTTTGGTGATCTTTGATGGTAGCCCGGTTTATCCGCAGCCCAATGTACTGTGGGACTTGGCACAGCGTGCAGACGTATCGACATTTGGCACCTCAGCCAAGTATCTAGAAGCGATTGAGAAGGCAGAACTCTCGCCGATCGACAGTCACTCTCTTCCTCACTTAAGAACACTGTGCTCGACCGGTTCTGTGCTTTATCCAGAACAGTTCGATTACGTCTACAAACACATCAAGCAAGACCTGCATTTAGCCTCAATTTCTGGAGGGACAGATATTTGTGGCTGCTTTGTTTTAGGTAATCCCATCTCGCCAGTGTATCGCGGTGAGTGCCAACAGGCCGGGCTCGGCGTCGACATCAAAGTGTTCAATTCGTCTGGCCACAAGGTTAATCATGAACGTGGCGAACTGGTGTGTACAAACTCCCTACCCAACTTCCCCGCTGGCTTTTGGAATGACACCGGAGAGCGCTATCACAGCACCTATTGGGATAGGTTCGATAATGTGTGGCATCACGGTGATGAAGTCGCACAGAGCGTGCATGGTGGCTACCTGTTCTACGGTCGAGGCGACACCACCCTCAACCCCGGTGGGGTAAGAATTGGGACTGCCGAGATCTACCAGCAAGTGAACACCATTGACGGCATCATCGATTCGATAGCAGTCGGTAAAAACATCGACCGCAATGAACAGGTATGGCTGTTTGTTCAGCTGCAGCAAGGTGTGAGTTTAGATGAAAAGTTACTGACAGCCATCAAAAGCAAACTCAAATCCTCTTGTTCGCCAAGACACGTGCCAAGCCAGATATTTGCGATCAGCGACGTGCCAAAAACACGCTCTGGCAAACTGGTGGAGTTGGCTGTGAAACAGGTGATCAATGGCAAAAATGTAGAAAACCTCGGGGCTATCGCTAACGCCGAGGTTTTGGAAGAGATAAAGAGTGTTGTTTCGCTTTAGTGTTCTTATCTCACAAGCTCTCAATTAGAAGAAAGTAACTTCCAACGAAAGCCCTCCACGAATAAACATCGTGGAGGGCTTTTTTATCTTCGTATTAACTGTAACTCAGGTTTAAGCGGTTCTAACAAATTGCTCAACTCATTTTTACCCCTAATTGAAGCGAACAATATTTAACCAATCTTTAATCAATCAGTCATCAATATTCTCTAACGTAAACACTCAGTGAACGCGCGTGCAAAAATTAAGGAGAAATTATGCATAAGTTATTTTGGCCAGGGCTAGCTTTACTGGCAAGCTCTCAAGCCTTGGCATCAGTCATTCAGGTAGAACCTGTAGATCCAAGTAAACATACATTCAGTGACATCTATTACATGCAGCAACATAACACCCAAGACTATGGAGATAAGCTGACGGATTGGTTAGATCAGGGGTTTGGTATCGTGGAATTGGATGTGATCGATAGAGGTAGATGGGAACACGAAGAGTTTGGCCCTTACGTGTCTCACTCCTCAAGCCCCGGCAACAAAAACTGCGCAGCAGCTGGCAATACTCGGCTGGGTCATTGCTTCGATGACATCATTCAATGGACAAACCAAAATAACCCGAAATACCCCTTAGTGGTTCTAATCGATCTAAAAGTCAGTTGGGATCCCGCTAACGCATGGAACTACGATGAAGTTGGCATGATTGACAAATGGATCAGTGACTACTTGAGCGAACACCAGTACCGGTTCTCGTCGTACTTAAACGAGCATTTAGTGCCAGCAGCAACAGCAGCGGAACACGCAGGAGCAGTTAACCCCAGTAAACACATTCGTGAATTGACTAAAACATTTGGCTGGCCCTTACTACGCGACCTTCAAGGCAAAATCATCGTTGTTCTCACTGGTGGAAAAATAGGGAGCAAGAACCAAAACTACCGATCAGGTTGGAACTGGTTATGGGAGACACATGGCGTGGTGCCATCAACTTTCATGTGTCCTGAAGGTAGCACTATTGAACATATTAAGGTGGGAGGGCAACTCAATGGGATATCAAAAGAGGAGTCTCAACGCTTTATTTGTAACAACATGGGTCAGAGTAAGCACTACCAAAATGTCGCAAATGAAGCCGCTAATAATAAGCAAATGATGCATATTTGGGGAGACTCTCTAGTTAGCCCTGAAACATTTGAATACAACTACCTTTCAGTTAGCCACGGGGTGCAGTTCATCAATAGAGAAAGATCTAAACCTCAAGATATTTCGACTTGGGGTAATGCTGTTCCACTTATTGGCGTACGACGTTCAATCGCGGGTTTTTTCCAGATTTACAACGAACAAACCGGGCTGTGCTTAAGTGTCAAAGACTCTAAATATAGTAACGGAACTCAGCTAATCAGCAGTCAGTGTCAAAAGTCAGAGGATCAAAAGTTTGTTTACACCGTTGAATCTCAGCTAAGACCCAAAGGAAACTCTCGATATTGCGTGGATATCAAGGGAGGGAAAGCAGGGAACGGCAAAGACCTTCACTTATGGAGTTGTGATGGAGGAACCAGCGAAAAGTGGAGTATTACACCAACCAGCGCATTCATTAGTTGGCACAGTAACACTAGTGGTGACGACGGTAACGGATACTGCATGGACAATAAAGGGGCTGGGGCAGGAACACAATGGCACCTCTACTCCTGTCAGGATTTTAACGCCAATACTCGCTTCAAACTGCTACCAGTCACTCGTTGGGATGACACTCACCAATAAATATTAACCCATATCTAATTTCAGTGAAGCTTAAAATCGCTTCGCCATCACGATTTTAAGTTTCACATCTTCGTCATCAATCTGACATTTAGCTTCACTAAGGTAATAAGTATTAGTTTGAACGCGCGTGCAATAACGCTCAACTTATCAAGGAAAGGGAGAACGTCATGTTCCGAAAAGCAATCATTGCCTCGGCAATTCTCGCCACAACACCATTGGTCAATGCAAGTGAACTGGTCATTGCAAGTCGCGATAGCAGCTATGGCGAAGCCATGGAATTTGTAGTGAGTGAGTACAACAAGGTTAAGCCAGAGACGAAGGTAACCTTGGTTAAACGCCCAACCAAAGGACTATATGAAAGTACGGTTCTTTCTATGCGTGAGCAAACGGGTCATTACGATGTGATCCTTATGGACGATACGTGGGCACCTGAGTTTTTAACCAATCAATGGTTAGCACCACTGTCTAGCTCAGTAGAGGATACTGACTTTGTTCAAGCGTCATTTGATATTGGCCGCTACCCAGATGCAAGCGGCCCTGCTTATGCGATGCCAATGGTGGGGAACGTTGCGATGTTCGCATGGAATCGTGCTGAATTTGCAAAACATGATCTGTCAGAGCCAACGTCATGGACAGACGTGCTCAATTCAGCAAAAACCATCAGTGAATCAAGTGACACTAATGGCGTGGTTTTTCGTGGCGTAAAAGGCAACCCTATCGTGACGGGTTTCCTACCTGTACTTTGGGGATATGGCGCTGATGTGGTCGACGAGAATGGCCGTTCAACTCTCGACTCTAAAGAGGCTGTAGAAGCATTAGAAACCTTCCTAGCAATGAAGCAATTTGCGCCGAGAGGCGTCGATGTTTACAACGCTGATGAAGTACGTGATTCGCTGCAAAAAGGGACAGCGGCAATGGCGATTGAAGTATGGCCAGCCTGGGTGCCAAATCTAGATAACGCTGACGTATCCAACGTTGTGGGTGATATGGAGATAATGGCACCGCCAGCAGAAGTAGGAAGCCCTGCGCCAATGCTAGGTATTTGGCAGCTCGCCATTCCTTCAGACTCAAACAACAAGCAAGAAGCAGAGGCATTCTTAAAATTTGCAACCAGCGCCGATATTCAAAAAGCTCTCGCTCTCGACTACGGCATGCCACCAACGCGTAACAGCATTTACTCTGATGACGAAGTGGTGAGCAAGTATCGTTGGTATCCACAACAAGCCAAAGCACTATCAACTGGTAAGGCTCGTCCTAGAATCCATAACTGGGCGGAAGTGGAAAGTATCTTAGGTGACTTCTTACAGTTAGCAATGATGGGGCAAATGAGTCCGGAGCAAGCCCTTAAGCAAGCTCATACTCGCATCAATCGTATTGTTAAATCGTAATCACTCATAATGAATGCCATCGGTATTGACCTGTGTCGTTGATGCCGATGGCTGCTTTTAGGCTTTTGTATGTTGTTTGAAAATCGTAAGCAGCTCACTGTTTTGTTGCTCCCTGCAATGCTTGTGCTTGGCTTACTCACGGTCTACCCAATTTTGTCGGTACTTTACAATGCGTTCTTCAGCTTAGACAGTGAACGTGCCGGCTATCAATTCATTGGCTTCGCGAACTTCAGCGAACTCTTCAATGACTTCTTCTTCATCGCCGCGATAAAAAACACGTTCGTTTTTACACTGGTAGCCTCAACCGCTCAGGTGCTGCTTGGTTTGGCATTAGCCTTGCTGTTTCATCGCCAATTTCCTGGTCGACGATTCGCTCTGCCCATTATCATCTACCCGATGATGATCTCGACCTTAGTTTGCTCTTCTATATGGCGCTCTTGGTACCACTATGATTTCGGCCTTCTGAACGCCGTTTTGGTGTCGATTGGGCTGCCTGCACAAGAGTGGTTGTTTAACCCTAACTTAGCTCTATTTGCCATTGCCATGGTTGATACTTGGCAGTGGACGCCAATGGCATTTCTCATCATTCTCGCGGGATTGCAATCTGTGCCGAAAGACATCAATGAAGCCGCGATGGTCGATGGTGCAAAAGGCTGGAAATCGACGTTTTACATCACCTTACCGCTCATCCAGAAACAGATATTATTGGCCTTTCTTCTACGCTCGATAGACACCTTTAAGCTATTTGACAAGGTGTACGTGATGACGGGAGGAGGCCCGGGGAACGCCACAGAAACCTTATCGATGTTTGTCTACAAATACGGTTTCCGATTCTTTGACTTAGGAATGGCAAGCGCCTCATCACTGGTCATGCTCGCTATCTCACTCTCTATGACTCTTATCTATGCGAAACGCGTAATGAAAGGAGGCCAAAAATGAATACACGCCTTCATATTTTTTTCGTCTGGGCTGCGACCGGCCTATTTATACTTCCGATCATTTGGATGTTCGGTACTGCCTTTAAGTCACCCGCGGAAATCTTACATTCTGGGACCGCATTATTGCCTTCGACACTGAGCTTCGACTCCTTTCTAAAGGTATGGCAAGGGGAGCTGTTTACTCTAATCAGTAATACCGTACTGGTATCGCTATCTGCAACGGTGGTTTCCGTAATTGTGGCATTCTTCGCTGCTTACGCGTTGGTTCGATACCGCTTTCCAGCCAAACTGGACAACCTGTTTTTATTGTCGGTGTTAATCATCAAAATGATGCCACCGATTGTGGTCGCCATTCCGTTGTACTCGTTAATGAACCAATTCGGGTTACTAAATAGCAAGCTTGGGCTGGTATTGGCGTATCAGGTTTACACCCTGCCCTTTTGTATCTGGATGCTGCTAGGCTTCATTCGTGACGTCCCTTTAGAGATTGAAGAAGCAGGCTCAATGGATGGCGCTCACTTGTTCAAACGCCTTCAATATATTGTATTTCCACTCTGTGCCCCAGGTTTGGTTGCCACGTCTATTTTCGCCATGATTTTGGGATGGAACGAGTTTTTATTCTCTCTTCTTTTCGTGCACACACCGGACAAATTTACCATCCCGCTGTTCATTTCTAACTTCATGACAGAAGACGGCACCGCATGGGGCGAGCTTATGGTGATAGGCATTATCTCCTCTGTTCCTATGCTTTTTCTTGCCAGCTATATGCAGAAATACCTGCTGCGCGGCTTTTCGATGGGCCTGAAATAGGGATTGAAATAAGGAATTAATCATGACGAAACTAAAACTAAAAAATATCCATAAAACCTACGGTGACCACATTGTGATCCCTGAGGTTAACTTGACCATCAACGACGGTGAATTTGTCGTGCTTGTAGGCCCATCAGGTTGCGGAAAATCGACGCTTCTTCGCATGATTGCTGGTTTAGAAAGCATTACTAAGGGCACCATGACGCTCAACGAGCATATTTTGAATCGCGTACACCCTTCTGAGCGTGAAGTTGCGATGGTATTTCAGTCGTACGCTCTCTATCCGCACATGACGGTAAAAAAGAACATTGGCTTTCCGCTCAAGATGGCAGGGGAATCCAAAGAAACCATCGATTCATTGGTGCAGTCCACAGCCGAAAGCTTGCAACTCACTCCCCTTCTAGAGCGCTTACCCAGTGAGCTCTCAGGTGGTCAAAAACAACGAGTAGCCATTGGCCGAGCCATTGTAAGAAATCCTGAACTTTTCCTATTTGATGAACCGCTATCTAATCTAGACGCTAAACTACGCAGTGAAATGCGCCTTTATTTAAAGCAACTACATCAGAAGCTCAAGTCCACTATGGTTTACGTGACCCATGATCAAGTGGAGGCCATGACACTAGCGGATAAAATCGTGGTGCTTAACAAAGGATCAGTTGAACAAATAGGAACGCCTGAGGATCTGTATAACAGACCACAGAACAAATTCGTTGCCTCATTCATTGGCTCGCCAGTCATGAACTTTCTGCCAGCTGACACCTATGAGGCGCTCACTCATAAAGGCTTAGTGCCAAAAGGGGTTGTATCCGTCGGACTGCGCCCTAATCAGGTTTGTGTCGACTCCATTAACCCAAATTGCACAATGACTGTAGAAGTCATGGAGCCGCTCGGTTATGCCCGTCTCTATTATGGGCATTTGAACGGTTCAGCCTTCATTGTAGAAAGTGATGAACTGTATGACGTGGGTGACGCTCTGCCTATCAACCTGCCTAATTCAGTGCAACATTGGTTTGACGACAACGATGAACGAGTACTCGATATCGAGGTTTCTCATGCCGCATGATTTTAAGGTACACACACTTGGGATTGGGGATGCTTATGATGGAGAGCATACTAACGCCAGTGTTATCGTCAAGCAACGCGATTACTCGTTATTAATTGACTGCGGCCCAACGGTGCCAGCTGCCTTATTTCGCTGCAATATAAGTTGCCATGAACTCGATGCCATCTACATTACCCATTCGCACCCCGATCACTGCTTGGGGTTAACCACACTGCTCAATTGGATGGACTCAAAGCAACGCTCACGACCAATCAAAATCATTGTTCAACGTGAACAAAAGGCGATTATCGAACCTTTAGCTCATTTTGCACATTGGCCTGTTGATGCCTTGGGTTATGAGATCGAATGGTGTGAGAGTGAAACGTTAACGAAGATTGGACCTTGGGATGCTCAAACCGCACCGACACAGCATGCAGTCAGTAATTTGAGCCTGCATTTAACCACCTCTCTAGGCTATCAACTCCTCTACTCTGGGGATGGTCAATTAACTGGGAAGAGCTTAAAACTGGCCTGCGAGAGCGATCTAGTCTTTGCTGAATGCGAGACGATCGAACCTCATACCAGTCACGGATCGTGGGCGCAACTCTCCAGTGTTGAAGTAAAACCTGGCAGTCAGTGGAAACTCTATCATATAGAACCAGCGGTACGCTCGCCGCTTTCAATTGCAATCCATCATCGTACTGAGTTCGAGTTGGCAAAAGAAGACGAGATTCTGGTTGCTATCAATCATTGGGGAAACGGTAATGTCGCTTAATCAACCAGGTTCAAACTGCTCAAGTCCAAATCGAGTTCAATCACGTGACGAACTTAATGTCATGTTAAACACCGTTATCCAGATAGCTAACGACGCGGCAACCATTGCAATGACATGGTTCAACAATCGACATGACCTGTCAGTGGAGTCAAAGGGACACCACGACTGGGTATCTGAAGCTGACCGAGAGGTAGAACAGTTCATTCGCCAAGCACTAAGCCACGCTTACCCTACGCATCACTTCTTTGGCGAGGAGCTTGGTGGGAAGTTAATCGCCCCTTGCTGGGTAATAGACCCCATTGATGGCACGACAAATTTTCTCTACGGGCATGGCGACTTTGTTATTAGCATCGCCTTTCTAGACCAAAATGGCGCGTGTATTGGCGTGATCGCAAACCCAATACAAAAGCGAGTGGTCGTCGCCAGTCGCGGGCAAGGAGCCTACGAAATTAAAAATGGAGAGACCCGCCCTTTAAGGCCAAGGCCACTTTCAGACAAAGAATTAGTCATAGGGCTAAATCTTAATTACCAACCAAAGGTTGCCAACGGCTACTTACGCAACACAGAATGGCTAATTGAGAACGGCCATCAGGTTCGAGTGAGTGGTTCCGCTGCTTGGTCAATGACACAAGTAGCCTGCGGAGAACTGGACGGATGCTACATGGGACACGTGTATATTTGGGATGTTCTCGCGGCCCAATTAATCTGCGCCGAAGCAGACTTAGTGGTAGCCCCGTCACTCACCACCACTTATACTGGCCCAGTGTGGGCATGGCCCAAAGGATCAATACTGGAACAATTGTGCCAGCCATCTGATGGCCACGATGTAAGCCAGAAAGTTCGAAAGGAGTCCATTTATTAATAGCACGAAAAAGACCGTTACCGCGCTGGATGTTGCCGAGCATGTAGGTGTCTCACGATCCGCTGTTTCAAGAGCATTTACCGAAGGTGCAAGCATTCAAGCCGACAAACGAGATCGAATTCTTGAGGCGGCAAAAACACTGGGCTATCAACCCAACTTCTTTGCTCGAACCTTAAGTACCCCTGCACAAAAAAAACGGTCAAACTTAGTAGCCATATTGATCAGCGACTTTTCAAACCCGTATCAGTCGCATTTATTTGAGATCCTCTCCAACATACTTCAACAACATGGCAAGCAGCCTATGCTACTCAACGTTAAGCACGAGCAGGACTTAGAGCAAGCCATATTACGCCTCTCTGGTTATCAGGTTGATGGCGTAATTGCTGTCGCAGGATCTCTCCCTGTCGAAGGATTTGAACAATGCCTAAAGCTCTCTCTACCCCTTGTGACACTGGGACGAGCGGACGAACGAGGCATCATTCCCTCTGTTCAAACCGACAATGTTCAAGCTGGTCGCCTTGCTGCTGAACACTTGATTCGCCTCGGTATAACAAAGCTCGGATTTATTGCTGGTCGGCAAGACGGGTCAGCCTCAAATGAACGCTATCAAGGCTTTAAAAACGTCGTTGAAGAGCAGCTTGGCTTTATCCCTGAACGTTTGTGCGCGCACAGCTACGGCTATTCAGCCGGTTTTGAGTTGGCTATTCGAGAGATAGAAGCGATTCGTGAGCTTGACGGCATTTTTTGCGCTTCAGATGCGCTCGCTATGGGCGTCTTGGACAGCTGTCGCGATATCGCTCGTATCCCAGTGCCAGAACAGTTAAGAATCGTTGGCTGTGATAATGTTCCCCAAGCGGCGTGGCAGGGTTACCAGCTCACAACCATTGCCCAACCGGTCAATGAGATAGCCAAGACCGTGATGGAAAAGCTCAACCAGATCTGGTCAAATCAACACGGTACTCAAACCTACACCCGCATTTCTCCCATATTGAAGGTACGCAGAACCTGATTTGGCATTTATTCAGGCTCTTAAATGTCAGGCTGTGTATAAGCTATTGCAGTAAAGCCAGTTGTTAATTGTTGCTATTCGCTTACATCGGTACATTCGCATCCGCTTGGTTCTCTGGCATCGCATCAATAAAAGCAGGTAACTGATTGCACGCTTCGACAATTGAGTTAATCAGCGGATAAGGCGACATATCAACGCCAAAGCGCAGCGCATTATACACCTGTGGCACCAAGCAAATATCGACAATGCATGGTGAATCGGTAAGGCTATAAACTGAATCAGCGTATGTTTGACGATGCTTAGAAAGCTTCTCTTCTAATGCCGAAAAACCTTGGCTCATCCAATAGTGAAGCCAGTCTATTTTCGCCTCTTGCTCACACGACAACTCTCGCTCCAAATACTGCAACACACGAAGGTTATTGAGAGGGTGAATTTCTATCGCAATATCCTGCGCCATTGCCAACGCTTGATAGCGCAATGGTGTTTGCTCGGGAATCAACAAGGAGTCTGGGCTGCTCTCACATAAATATCTTTCATCCAAGTATTGCAAAATAGTCAGCGACTGATTGAGTTTAACTTCACCATCCACCAGCACAGGCACTAACTCACTGGCGTTGAGCTCACGATATTGTGGATCATGCTGCTCGCCGCCATTACGCACCAAATGCACCGATTTAGACTCATAGTCGAGTTGCTTTAGGTTCAATCCAATACGCACCCGATAGGCGGCCGAAGAGCGCCAATAACCGTAAAGTGTCATGTTCTGATTCATACAATGATCTCGCTCGAGCTGAATCTTTATAATATGGGTTATAACGCTCGATATTGGCTAACTTTTTGGTCAATCGCACCAAAAATGGAATCACCCGCCGTATCAAACATCTCTAGGCGAATCGAGTCGCCAAACGACATGAATTGAGTCGAAGGTTTGCCATCGCGAATCGTCTCAATCATGCGCACCTCGGCAATGCATGAATAGCCCACGCCGCCCTCGGCAATTGAGGTGCCGTGGTCAGTGCCTTGCTTATTCGATACCGTGCCTGAACCGATAATAGCCCCCGCCGACAGTGGACGAGTCTTCGCAGCATGGACTACTAGTTCAGCAAAGTTGAAAGTCATATCGACGCCCGCATTCGGGCAACCAAAAGGCTGGTCGTTGTAGGTCGATATCAGCGGTAAATGCACCTTACTGCCTTTCCACTGTTCACCTAGCTCATCAGGCGTAACGGCAACCGGGGAAAACGCTGAAGAGGGCTTAGACTGGAAGAAACCAAAGCCCTTGGCGAGCTCTGCTGGAATCAAGCCACGCAGCGACACATCGTTCACCAACATCAGCAGACGAATCGAATCGTGCGCTTGCTTAGCACTAGCACCCATTGGCACATCTCCGGTGACAACCGCGACTTCACCCTCGAAATCGATGCCCCACTCGTCGCTGGCAAATTCGATATTGTCACGAGGGCCGATAAACGCATCTGAGCCTCCTTGATACATTAATGGATCAACCCAGAAGCTTTCTGGCATTTCAGCACCACGCGCCTTACGCACCAGTTCAACATGGTTTACATAAGCACTGCCATCAGCCCATTGATATGCGCGTGGCAGAGGTGATTCACAATACTGAGATGCAAACACTTCACTGCCAGTCACATGCCCGTTGTTTAACGAGGTGTATAACTCTTCTAACTGAGAAGCCACGCTGTCCCAGTTATCCAATGCTACCTGCATGGTTGGCGCTAGATGCATCGCATGGAAAATTTCGGTGGCAGCTACACATTGTTTAAGATCTTTACTTACGACCATCAATAGACCGTCGCGAGTGCCATTTTTCTTGGTTGCTAATTTCATCCTTGCCCCTTACTTCTTATCGTCAGCCATGGTTTGAGAACCTGTCTCTTGCAAACCCGTGTCTTGCCAACTGTAGACATATTCTTTGTTCTCAACGTTATCGAGTTCGTCAGAGAACTGCAGCGCGTGGCGAGTATCGATCATCACCGCGACTTCATCGGTGAACTTTTTCTTATGCGCTTGCCCAGCCTTAAAGGCTTTAGGATGAGGCCCATGAGTGAAGCCCGCCGGGTGGAAAGTCACCATACCCGCTTCAATATTATCGCGGCTAAAGAAGTCACCTGCGTGATAGAACAGCACTTCGTCGTAGTCATCATTGTTGTGGTAGAACGGCACTTTCAATGCACCTGGATCGCTCTCAATCGGGCGTGGTACAAAGGTGCACACCACAAAGCCTGCGCCAACAAAAGTGGTGTGTGCTGACGGTGGCAAGTGGTAACGATGTGACATCAGCGGTCTGATATCGCGCCAATTCACTTTCACCACCGCTAAGTCGCCATGCCAACCAATTGCATCCAATGGATTGAACGGATAGGTGATCACACTGACTTTGTCGTGGCGTTTCACCTGAACCTGAGTTTGATTTTCTGAATACTGAGCGCGGAATTGCTCATTGATAGAAGGTATGTCGAGCACCGCCGGATCAAACACCGCGTGATTACCGACCATGCCTTTCTCTGGCAGGGAGTAAGCCGCGTCTGTGTTCTCAATCATCAAGATGAACATCGGCTCACTTGGCTCTAAACGCCAGTTGGTTGAGCGCGGGATCATCACGTAATCCCCTTCACTCACGGCTAGATGACCATAGTCACAATAGAGATCGGCGCTACCTTGGTGAATGAACAGCAGCTCATCACCATCAGAATTACGCACCAAGAAATCCATCTTCTCGTCCATGCGCCACACTCGGATTTTGCAGTCAGCGTTGTGCAAAAGATGAGGCACCGCCCAAGGGGTTATCTGGCTGGCTTTTTCCACCAGCGTAAAATCAAAAGCGCGAGGGCGTAAATCACCTTCCCACTCCGACCAACCTGTTGGGGCATGCTGGTGATGAAAATGAGCGGCAGGGCCGAAGAATCCACTTCGGCCCGCCTCTCGCTCATAAATTGCCTCTTCGGGGAAGTCGGCATGCGCTTGTTTAGAGCACACCCCCTCCCGATGAGGAAACGAGATCCATTTATGCATCGTCTAATACTCCTCGACGAATCTGGTCCTCTTCAATCGATTCAAACAGCGCCTTGAAGTTACCTTCACCAAAGCCTTCATTGCCTTTACGCTGAATGATTTCAAAGAACACAGGCCCGATCACCGTCTGCGTGAAAATTTGCAGCAAGATGCCGTCTTTGGTCGGCGCGCCATCAATCAGAACACGTAGGTCTCGCAGCAGTTCGGTGTCTTCACCGTGGCCTTTCACACGATCGTCAACTTTCTCATAGTAGGTGTCAGGAGTTGGCATAAAGTCCATGCCGCGATCACGCAAGGTTTTCACCGTTTTGTAGATATCATCCGTAGCAAGTGCGATGTGTTGGATACCTTCGCCGTTGTATTCACGAATGAACTCTTCAATTTGTGATTTGTCGTCTGAAGACTCATTGATAGGAATTCGGATTTTGCCGCACGGTGAGGTCATGGCGCGGCTCACAAGGCCTGTCAGCTTGCCTTCAATGTCGAAGTAGCGAATCTCACGGAAGTTACCAAGACGCTCATAGAACCCAGACCACACATCCATATTGCCTTGCTTAACGTTGTGCGTGAGGTGGTCGATTTCATACAAGCCAACATTCGCTTCTGCCATGCGCTGCTCTGCATCGTCATAGAATCGGAAATCGACGTCGTAGATGCTCTGCTTGCCATAACGATCCACAAAATAGAGCAGGCTTTCACCGATGCCGTAAATGGCAGGAATGCTCAGCTCCATCGGCCCTATTTCTGTTTTATACTCTTCACCACCGCCCTTGAATGCTTGCTCCATTGCAGCTGTCGCTTCGTTGACACGAAAAGCCATGCCGCACACCGATGGCCCATGCACTTTAGCGAACGCTTCCGCTTGGCTGTGTGGCTGTTCATTAACGATGAAGTTGATGTCACCTTGTCGATACAGCCAAGCCTCTTTTGAGCGATGCTTGGCGACCTCAGCAAAACCAAGTGACACAAACAGTGCTTTAAGTTGCTCAATTCCCTTGTGGTCAACGGCCGTGTATTCAACAAACTCGAATCCATCCGTGCCAAGCGGGTTGTATGTATCCACCATGAACTTTCTCCTTGTACCTATTGGTTTTGTATTACGTGATTTTTGTCCTTAATTAAATTTGGCCCACAAGCGGAAAGATTGGAATGCATCGAAGGAAATGGGCAATAACGCTAAAAACCCGTCAAATTGTAAAATAATTGTTACACACAAACCCTCACAACAGGAAAGTGAGTGCTATCAAGGGATTGAAGAGTGGTGGTTTGATTTACAGCAAAGCAAGAGATGTTACTTAATTGTTACAAGTGATTTTTTTGGCTAAAGCAGAAAGAGATAAGTGTATATTGAACGTAAAAAGAGCATCACAAAACAGGTGATGCTCTTTTAAAAAGCTTCATATCCCAGCGGTATTCTTATGGGACGAAGTATCAAACCTAACCCATTACTTTAATGGTTGACGGTCAAATAGAGGTTGTTTCTCTCGTGAGCACGTCATCAATTTAGGCAATCACAGAACGAGACTTTTTCAAGCGAACTGAAAGCACGGACATTAAACTGATAAGCACCAATAGCCCGGTACCGGCACCACTACGTTCAACATCTTCAGCGCTATCATCACTTCTTTCAGCAATGTCTTCACTTGTTGCTCCAGATATCGGGATAAGTTTTACAGCCACCACCCTCTCGTCACCTACTCCATCATTACAATAAGCAAAGTGTGCGGTTGAATCATAAGCCATAGAAGAGGAGCTACTTTCACTCGCAAAACATTGTATTGCCGTCCCTGAGATAACACCCGCGTCATTAATGTCGGTTGCGTCCAATATTCTAAAGTGGTTGTTGGCATCACTGTAGTCACCACCGTTAGTTAGGTCGTCTAACCACCAAGCTTGATCATTATATCTTGCACGTCTATCAGCATCGGTACCAATGTCGTTGTAAGGGAAAATGAAGCCGCGATGCCTCCTTTCATGGCCGTCTACTTCAGAGTGAGTTTCTGCGTCAACATAACCAACAATTTCATTGTAATTATTGATCTCACTTGCTTTTCCTTCTGCACTATCAAAGAAAATGTCTTCACCTAAACTTGCGAAGAATGTAGCTGTTGGCGTTGTGTCATTCGCATCAGCGACGAACATACGATTATCAGACACACGATCCGACGGATAATCACCATCTCTTTTTGCATAACCAATAACCATCATGTTTTCATTAATGTCTGTTGCGACAGAATTACTGTGAATGTATGAATCACTCACTTCTACCGTCGCATTAGCGATAAATGTCGTCGTCCAAGCATTTTCCGAAACGCTGAAATTTGACGTACTGCTTGGCCTAAACACAGCAGCCTGCATAAGAAAGTTATCTGAATCATCTAGTTCCGTATTGTAACCAACTAAAACAGGATAAGAGCTATATGTCCCTCTAGACGAAATCGTTGCAGCCCTCACACTCGCTTGTGCTGAAGCTTCATCATCGTTGTAAGAGTAATAGGTCGAACTGGTTTCCCAATCGGATACTGCAAAACGGTTTCCATCATCATTGGGACCATTCGCATCGGTTATATTCCAGACAAAAGCTCGATTAGCAAAAGCAAAGTTCTGACACTCTGGATATAAAGCAGGCTCAATATCTTCATCGATACAATTATCTAGATCCTCAGCATCACTGTCGGATGTGTACGGAGAGTCATAATCTTTGTATCCATCACTGTAATAAAAAGTCGCAACGGACGCGCTTCCGACCACATAGCTTTCCCCTCCATAACTGAAAGAGTCAAAAGCCATCGTTCTTCCCATTTGGGAGATTATATTCGCTTCGCCGTCAGCATCGCTGATCGTAATGCTGGTATCGGCTTCAGGTTGGAGAACCGTAAATTCAGTGCCTGTATCGTAGTAACCACGCTGCCTATACAACTGAATATATTGGTTGTTATAACTGTAGTAACCACTGCTGGTGTTACCAAGAACAAAACCATTCTCGTCAACTTTAGTGATCACCTTCTCCTCTGTTCCATCAACAAAGGAATAACTATAACTGCTCACATCAGGTGGGTTGCTGCCAACATCTGGGATCTCGCTTAGCGAAGAAGAATCATAAAAAGCCGTGGAATTGGTCTGATAGCTCAGCCCGTAATACGCATCACGCTCATTTTTCAAGCCTCCAATGCCCGCATCATCATCGCCATACCACAATAAAGAACTCCAAGCTTCACAAGTCGCGTAGCCAAGTTCGCTCGTGCAGTAGCTATAGATATCGTCATAATCCAAATAGTAGAACGTGTTATCGATACCAAAGGGGACCTCCTCTTTAAAGGAAAAACCTGGTTCTGCATTTTGAGCTTCCCCTGCGAATGCGTAGTCGGTGTCACCACAACTGGTACTAAAGCAATCCGTTGTACCAAGCTCTGGTTCAACTGCGACCCCATACACCGATTCAGTTTCTACTGGTGATTCCTCCAAAACCACCCTATAAAGCGCAGCGTTACTATAAGAAGCAACCAACAACGTAGAAGAGACAACGACTGATTTTTTTACCATTGCCTTCATTCTACGGCTCCTAAAAAATAATCCATTTCAATACCAACGATAGCTTTCTGCCTTTATTGCTAAAGGCATTAAATTCATGAGTTCAATAGTGGACTAGGATAAAAATAGAAAATGTGGAAACTATGTAGAAACAATGGAGGTTTAAACAACCTGACTTGATGGGCTGATGAACTGATGCCCTATTAAAGTTAAACGCTAACTTTCATCTCCTAGATTTATCCATTTTCTCTGCTAATTTGATCGCTAACCTATTTGCGTCAAAGAAATACACTTATATTTGGTTACGAATAGGAATTAAATTATGAAAAAAATCACGACAGCATTACTTTTACTGACATCGACATTCGCGCTTCAAGCGTGTGCTGAAAGCCGTGAAGGTCCAAGAGAAATGCCAAGTTTTGAAGAAATGGATGCAAACGGTGATGGCGAGTTACAATTAGAAGAGCTCAGAGGTCCACTCGCCGATGACTTTGATAAACTAGACGCAGATGGAAGCGGTGGTCTATCGGAAGAGGAAGTTCCGCCACCACCACCAAGACGTCAATAATGGTTAGAGGGTTATCCTAAAATAGTGATAATTCAATGCGAGCTGATGGGGTATAGCACCCTGTCAGCTCGCTATTCATTGGCTTTGTTTCCTAAATCAG